>JAEZDW010000035.1 GCA_023417955.1 Bacteroidota bacterium | reverse complement strand
CCATTACATAGCGCAATGCAAGTTTCTTTCGAAGCAATTTATACCCGGCGCGGGCTTTTGAAGACATGAACATCTCAACCGGATCATACCCCGGCTTCTTATGGATATCGACAGTGCGCGCGTAGTCGGGTGCACGCGCCTCATCAAGCCAGAAGTAGTATGTGAACCAGCTGTTGCTGTCAGCCATTACAACAAAATCACCCGAACGCTGATGATCAATATTTGCTTCGCGCTGCGCCCTTTTATCAAGTACACTTTCAACACCTTTGAGCCCGTGAAGGAGATGGCTTACTTCTTCGGCAATGCTCGTGTCGTTCAAATAAACGTGAGCAATCTGATGGTCCGCTACAGCGAATGCACGCGAGGCACCAGCGTCAAGGAGTTCCAACCCGCGTTCAACACGCACGTTAAGGAATCCGCGTTCACGCAACGCCCTGTTAATATGCACCGGATTGTTGACAGCAGTGATTCCATATTCTGAAAGAACAATGACGTTCGCGCCCCGTGATTCATAATAGGTAACGAGCTCCCGGATGATATCATCGATGTCCCTGAGCTCCTTGCGTATCAGATTAAGGTCAGGTCCAAATTTCTGCAGACAATAATCCAGATGTGGAAGATAAATAAGCGTGAGTGTAGGGTCATACTTTTTGTCCGTAAGCACGGAGGCGTCGGCAATCCACTTGCTCGAAACGATGTTCGCACCGGGACCCCAGAACTGGAAAAGGGGGAACACGCCCAATTCTTTTTGAAGATAATCGCGCAAATCAGCAGGATGCGAATAACAATCGGGCATCTTCCGACCATCAGCGAGATAGTTTGGGCGTGGTGTCACTGAATAGTCAGCGGTGGAATACATATTATACCACCAGAACATATTCGCACACGTGAACGACGAATCTTGCCTTTTCGCCCACTCCCACACTTTCTCATGCCCAACGAGCTTATTTGATTGCTTCCAAAACTTCACCTCACAATCAACGCGGTCGTACCATCCGTTGCCAACTATACCATGCGACGACGGCCAGGCACCAGTGAGGTAGGTCGACTGCACGGAAGTGGTTACCGCTGGAAGCATAGGATCAACGGTTTGCACACTTCGGGCAGCTGACCATGCTGACAAAAACGGCATATCAGGTCCGATAAGTGATTTGCTCAATCCAACTACATCGAGTACTACAGTCTTTTGCAATTTGTATCGGTTATTATTCCAGTTTTTCACGAACCCATTGCAGTTCGCGTATAATTGATTCGCTGAGTGGAATCTTCAATTTTTCCGGTAATACCTCCCACGTATACGTTTCAACCTCAAGGTGCCTCGTGAACGGTGTATGTTTTTGAATTTTCAATACGGTCTCGATATCCTCCTGAGTTGACTTTAGGATTCCAAAATCATGAAGGAAAACTGGCACGTGAAAATGTGAACGCCATTCCCGTGCCTGGTGATTGCCTGCATCTTTAATGGCATCCTTCAGATCCGGATAACGCAATAGATTGTTCCCGTCCTGAAGCGCTACTACCTGGTGAAGGTAAGTGTCTTCATCGAATGGTTGCAATGCCTGCACTACACGATTGCGCTCATCCGCTAAAGCGGGCATCGGAACTTTAAGAGCAGCGCTTATTTGGAACTTGCCCACATGTATTCCACGATCATGCAATTGTGCCAGCACGTTTGTATGATCTTCATATCCCACAGCAAAATGGCAAATGTCATAACACAGGCGAACGTGATTTCGAATGGCATCACGGGCTTGCTCTTCATTCATGCCGAATTCATTCCACATGTACTGAACGCCACGGGGCAAAAGATATTCCTGGTACCAATCAATAAATTCGGGCCCACTCTCAATTAGGCCATCAGGTTCGGGTTCGATATCAAGGTGTAACACCATACCGGTCTCTTCGTGAACGCGAATTAATTCGGCTGCAACTTTCAAAATATTTTCCGTTGCTACACGAAACGTTTCGGACTGATCGTCTTTCGTGTGCCACAACTTATAGGACAAAGGCGACGTCGACACACCGCCGTCCATGCCTTCTGGTAACAGATCTGATAGTATACGAAACAGTTGCAGCGTATAGATTACACGGTCTTGCGTTGTCCAGTCCGGGTTGTGTACCTGGTCCTTCACACGAGTATGGTGGAACCCTCCGTAGGGGAATCCGTTCATGGTGAAGACGTAGCAATTGTTATCAGTTAGCCACTGTCTGAACATTGTCAGGTTGTCACCGCTTCCAAGCTCTTCTGCCGCGAGATGTGACAGCCTAAGCCCGATCCCAAATGCCTGATCGTCGGCAACTGCCTTCCTGATCTGCGGAATGTTTTTCTGTAAAGCATCAAAATGATCCTCCCAGCTTTCACCGGCGTGGATATTGGTGCAGTACGTTAGGTGGCCGGAAGCGATTTGCATAACAAGTCAATTTGTGTATTGGTATTTTTTCAACCATTCATATGCCTGCTTAACCAGAGCCGGTTCGATTGTATGAACCTCTTCGCCACTGCCGATTGAACGGAGCAACATGATTGTCAGCATTCCACCAAGATGTTCACGAAATTCATTTAGTCCTCGCAGCAGTGCGCTGCTTTCGTCGTTTACTTCCAATAAAGGATGTGTAATTTCAAAACCAAGCGCCGTAATCAGTTTTACTACGCGGAGCATGGATTCTTCATCCAGCCTGCCTGACAAAAATGAATATACCGTATCAAGTGCAATTCCCAGGGCGACAGCTTCTCCATGACGAACGGAAAAATCTGTCAGTTGTTCAAGTTTGTGAGCGCTCCAGTGACCGAAATCCAGCGGTCGTGACGAACCTGTCTCGAAGGGGTCGGGACCTGCGATGTGCTGCATATGCAGCTCGGCGCAGCGATAGATCAGATACTGCATCGCGTCCATATCGCGGGTAACAATCTTCCGGGCATTGATTTCAAGCCATTCAAAAAAGGCAGCGTCTTTGATGAGCGCTACTTTTACTGCTTCAGAAGTTCCGGAACGCCATTCGCCATCCGGCAGCGTAGTCAGGAAACTGCTATCATTAAAGACCGCCACCGGCGTCGCGAACGTTCCAAGGAAATTCTTTTTTCTAAAATAATTGATTCCGTTTTTCACTCCTACACCCGAGTCATTTTGGCTAAGCACGGTTGTGGGCACGCGGATATGTCGGATACCCCGATGTGACACAGCTGCGGCGTAACCGACTACATCAAGAACGGAACCTCCCCCAATTGCCATAAGGTAAGAATGCCGGTCGATACCAAAGCGTTCAACTGCCTCAACGACCCTGTAAAACCATTGTTCGTCATTCTTAGCCTGTTCACCACCGGGAATGACTAAGATCTCTTCTACGAGCTTGGGACCATCGATAGTCGAAAAGTGCCCGCGTATTTCCTGTTCAAGATTCGGATGATGTTGAGCAACACCCTGATCGAGGATTATAAGCATTTTCTGTCCCGCGTGTGCGTGGGCCGCCTTCAGGAAGCCAGCCAGCACATCATTTCCCTGCTTAAAGAGACCCGTTGTAAAAAAGACTTTGTATTCAAACTGAACCTGAAACCGTTGCTGCAAAAACTCCATTCTCCTGGTCATTCAGGCGGCTAAAATAAATAAAACGCCATGCAAATGGGAATCTTTTACACCCGCGGATCAGGTCACTGCAAACACCCGTGCGAGCAGCATCGAAAGAGGCAGCAAAAGCACAATTGCAAGCGCGGTCGTCATGGCCCCGTAAGCTGCCGCCCAGGCAGCGTTCATCACAATCAGCGCAATCACCCCTGCCTTTACGGCCCGGCCTATCATCTTGCCTTGCGGATCGCGGATGGCACGAAGCAAGGGAATAAGTATCATCACGGCCCAGGCGACCACAAACATCGACGTTTCGGCGACGTGTCTGTTCCGGAAGGCAAGGAAGGCAATAACAATTATGACCAACACATAAAGCAGGGCTGCACCATACAGCGTTTTCCGGCTGCCTCCATGCACTTCGCCCCTGCTGATCATTGTAATGGCTGCAATGTAGGCAAGCGGAACAAGGCCAATCCACCAAAGGTTTTCAACCGCAGACGGTAAAATACTCGCACCCAACAAAAGATTTAGCCCGCGACACAGGCCCATGTTAACCGGTCCCAGAAACGCGTGATGCTTACCCCATTTATCATATACTACGGCAGCCGTCGCGATGGCAGCCGCAATAATCGCAGATACAACAGATATACTGGCAGCTGCCAGCACACCTGTCGCGAGAAGTACAAGGCCAAGCAATGCGCCTTCGCGAACGGATACAGCGCCTGAGGGAATGGGGCGTTCCGGTCGTTCCAAGGAGTCAAGTTCAGCGTCGAATACATCATTCATTACGACGCCGCCGCCGTATAGGCCGATGGTGGATATGACCAACCAAAGGATAGATGTCGGTTCTCCAAAGACAAATCCCGCGATAGCGGAGCCAGCAAGAATGTCCGCGACCGCGGTAAGCAGGTTGGCAGGCCGCATGAGCCGAAGAAACCCTAATAATTTTTGCAATGCCTTATCGGATTATCAACGAATTCTTGTCCGGCCGAGGTTGTTGACCACCACGCAACACCGTGTTGCCTGCAAACTTTTGGGTCTGATCGATCTCCTTTACTTTGTCAAAATCCTCCACACTAATTTGGCCGCTTTGTCCGAATGCAGTGATCGCGTTCTGATACGTAACCAGGCTGATATACTCATCGGGGATATTGTGCTGCTTCATAAGGGCTGCAGTTTTTGGTACCGCAAGCGGATCACTGATGCCCCAATCGGCAGCCGAATTAATCATAATTCGCTCAGGACCGTATTGTTTCACAATTTCAACCATGCGTTCATTTCCCATTTTTGTAAATGGATAAATTGTGAACGCCGCCCAGAACCCACGATCGAGAACCTCTTTCACGGTCTCCTCATTGTTATGATCAACAATGACCATTTCAGGTGAAAGACCTTGTTCAATTGCGATATCCATGCTCCGCTGCGTGCCACGTTTCTTATCACGGTGTGGTGTATGAATCTGCACGGGAAGGCCAGCTTCTTTGGCAAGGTCAAGCTGAAGACGATAATACTTTTCTTCAGCAGGTGTCTGATCATCAAATCCAATCTCCCCCACGCCGACTACCCCTTCCTTGTAGATGAAGAGCGGGAGGATTTCCATCACTTCTTCTGCCAATGCTTCATTATTCGCTTCGCGCGAGTTGAGTCCGATCGTGCAATAGTGTTTAATGCCAAATTGTGAAGATCGGAAACGCTCCCACCCGATAAGGCTGCTGTAATAATCACGGAACGACGCGAGACCTGTTCTTGGTTGACCAAGCCAGATCGCAGGTTCAATTAGGGCAACAATCGCAGCATCCGCCATGGCCTGGTAGTCGTCGGTAGTTCGCGACGTCATGTGAACATGCGGATCGAAAAACTTCATTCCTTTTATTGAATCGAAGTAGGTAGATAGCGGCACTCCGGGCTCAATGTCTTTTTCTGTAAGGTTCTGGCTGCAACACATGGCGTTCTGATATTATTAATTGATTCAAAGATACTTAATTAAGCTGCTCCGAAAGCATCTCTTTTTCAAGGCCTTTCCAACTGAAATCAGAGTCGGATAAATAGGCGCGCAACCCTGAATTCTTGTCCAGCAACTCTCGCGCAGGCGGATATTCAGAAGCAGCACATACCAATGCCGCCGCTTTCCTCTCATGAGAATCCAAAGAACCCGCAAGTTTTCGAAGATCAACTATGATGGTTTCATCAACAAAACGCTCAACGCAAATCCACACCAAGGGACTTACCTGACGATGCGCTGCCCATCGTTCGTGGGCAAAATCTGAAATCGATTTTGCCAATGACGCGTTTGCGCGTTCCTGTAAATGAACAATTTCCAGGAGCGGCTTTTCAGTAAAAATCGCCTTAAGCACCAACTGATTCCATGCACCCTCATCCAACCGCTCAGAAGGAAAGGGATTACGGCACATTACCGCTTCCAGAACCTGGCCGATATTACTGCGAATGCCCTCCGCACATCGCTTCTGCCAACGTTCAGGAAACGCCAGCAACGGTAACGAGCTGTACAGCGCCACAAGTTCATTCATCTCAGCACTGAGAAACAAATTATCGATAAAGGCAAAGTACCGTTGCTCATCAGCGGTGTCAAGTTGAAGAAGCAACCATCCGCGAACCAATTGATCGACGGTCCAGGTCGCAGGATCAAAGCCGGGACGTGCTTTCGACAACGCCGCTAACTCATCTGCTGTCACTTCCAACTGTTTTCGCGACGTCTTCCTGGGGGCCGCCACAAAAGCAATAGCAATACGCTTTCCAAAAGGTTGTGAACCGTCTGGTCCTGCATGCTGCACCAGCCATTGCCAGGCATCATCATTGAGATTTCGTTTAAGAATATCGTCCAATATCTTTTTAAGCTGATGAACGGAGTATGCGTACATGGATATACCGGTTATCATTCGGGCGGGAAATTTCAGACTATTTTCGATTACTTAAAAGTAAAGCCGTCACGAATTGGAACCGATCCTCCTGACGATTATCACCTGCCCCGCTGAATCTGCTCATCGAATCACGGAGGTGGCCTGGTTAGATTTGATAAAGTTCAACCGACAACCGTATGAAGATCAATTATCAAAAAATATACGAGCAGCTTGGATATTTATTCTACGCCCTTGCATCTGCGGACAAGCACCTCCAGAAACGCGAATTTGAAGTTCTTAAAAAAGACATTGAACGCGATTGGATTCCACTTGAAGATTCAACCGACGAATTCGGTACGGATGCTGCCAATTACATCTACTTTACGTACGACAGTCTCGTCGACCAGGATTATCCACCACTGGACGCATTCCGGAGTTTTCAACAATATTTCGAGGAACACGCACGCGCGTTTGACAGAGAAATCCGCGAGCGAATCAGGAAGACTTCACTTGACATGGCCAATGCATTACCGCACCCGAACAAGACTGAAGAATATATTATCAGGGAGTTGCAGAAGATGCTTAATCCCACCAAGCAGTAGACGTTGTTCTGCATGGACACAGGCGACAACCAAAAAAAAACAATATGGCAATGGATTTCAACAAGTATGCGGCAAAGGGAAACGAATTCCTGAACCGACTCGCGGAAAGTCTCGGTGATCCTGACGATCGCGATCATGCAGCCCGCGTGCTGCGAAGCACTTTACACGTAATCCGTGATCACATCACCATTGAAGAGTCAATCCAGCTTCTCCCTCAATTACCGATGATCCTCAAAGCAGTGTATGTCGAAGGATGGAGCACGTCAACCAGAATTACAAAACTCAGAACGATTGAGGATTTCGCCACTGAGGTTATTGAGCGTGACGGCAATTCTGCCTGGCGTGATTTCAGTAACCGTGAAGAAGTAATCCAGGATATCAAGAACGTAATCGAAACCCTTGCTGCATACGTATCGTCAGGCGAGCTTGAAGACGTATTCAGTGTCCTTCCAAAAGAAATTCAGCGGACCTTTCAGTTGTGGTTGCGGCAGCATCTTGCCACGATTTCCAGGGAAATCTAAATAACAAAAGGCGGACTATACTCCGCCTTTTGGACTGCAACCTTAAACAGCGTGTCAGAGGCCGCGTGTCATGTTTCACAGTCGCGTCGAAACTTACGGGTCTCTTGTTCAACCTACCCTGGCATTAACCTAATCCTAAACCGCGCAGAATAATTGACTTGCGAAACCTCTGTAAAGAAAAACAAGAGGCTTATCTCCGACTATGATAAACGTCGGAATTCCAAATGATCTTATTCATCATTCAACACAATCGCAACAACGTGCGTTAGGGCTTATATGCAACAAGAATCCCGGGAAACCGTGAGAAGCGTCGTTTGATACCCGCAGAAGCGAACATTGATTTGTATAGTAAAATTCATACGGAAATGCATCCCAAAAAATCGCCAGGAGATCAAAAAATAAAGCCGAATTTGCTCGGAGTACTTGTGCTTACCTTGTTGTGTGTGGCTTGTAATGTTACAAGCAAACAATCGTCAACAGATGCTCGGCATGCAATTTCCATTCTTCTTAGCGATGAGAGTCTCGCTATTTCCGCCGCTCCGACAGTTCGCGAGTTTTATTTGGCCACCGCCTGTAATCCCGTGTGGATAGCAGATAAGTCACTTAGCAAGAAAGGAGAAGAATTGCTGCGGGCGATCAACACGTGCGATCAATACGGACTATTCCCCGAAGACTATCCGCTCACATTTCTGAACAGCAGTACCGCACAACCTTTAGAGGCTGCCGACGCGGCCAGAGTGGATATTATGTTGACGGATTGCTATTTCGTTGTTGCGCATCAGCTTCAAAATGGTACGCTAAACAGGCAAACCCTTGAGCAATTCTCGTTTAACACAGTCGATACTGCTTTGATCGCTTCTCTGTATCAGGCTCTGAAAGTCGAGTCGGTATTAGATCAGCTTGCGTCGCATGAGCCCCGTCACCCATGCTATGCGGCGCTCAAGCAAAGTTTACAGCAACGACTGGCTGCTCTTGCATGTGGCGAAGACTACCCCGGTATTTATGATGATATTGTCACACTTCAGCTGAACCTTGAACGCTGGCGTTGGCAACACAACGCGCAACCTGAGCGCCACATCCAAATCAACATTCCTTCCTACATGTTGTATCTGGTCGCAGATGATTCTGTTGTCTTCAGATCAAAAGTCATTGTTGGATCCTCAGAACATCCCACGCCTATGCTCGCAAGTCAAATCACTTGTCTGAGTTTATTCCCGGCGGCAAGCATAGTTGATCTAATCCTTGAGCGCGAACCTCTGCAACTGCCATTTGAATTTCCAAAAGGTAGTGCATCAACAGGTAATTCTGCCAATGGCCCCGCTGAAATCCAACTTATTCCCGGCAATCCCTGCCGCACGTATCTTGATCAAGATTATGCGCATAATGTATACCGCGAGAAAATCAGAGCATTGAGTGACGGATGTATAAGAATAGAAAGCGCTAATGAACTAGCGCGCCTGCTGTTATGCGAAAACGATCCTGAAGATAAGGTTGCTCTTGAGTATGCGCTCAATCTCAGATGCAAGGCCGAGTTTCAATTGCGAAATCCGGTTCCGGTGGTCGTGACGTATTGCACTTTCGATTGTGATTCCGCATGGACGGATGTCTACGGTCTCGATGACGAACTCCGCATCGCTGTAGAAAATCCTGTATTTAATCTCGGCGATTTTGCCACAATGAGTTTATCTTCTCCTGCATCGGGCGGTCGATGACATTAACTCCTCTTCTCAGACGAATACCTCCTTTCTGGCGGTCGTTTGGTCCTTCGAAACGGCGAGGGGAATCGTAACCGTGAAGACAGTACCCGAGTCAGTCTTACTACTGAATGAAATATGCCCCTTTAACAGCCGGACATATTTGCGAACTAGATTTAACCCAAGACCTGTCCCCTGGATATTGACAGCATTCTGGGCACGGAAGAAGCGTTTAAAAATATGCTTTTGTTCTTTCTCAGGAATACCCATACCGTTATCGGCAACCTGTATCCAAAGGTTTCCATCGCGAATAACAGCTTTCACTGTTATGATACCGTTGTCACCAGTGTATTTGATGGCATTGGAAAGCAGGTTATTCATTATGTTAGCCAACAACGTGCGATCAAGTACGATCCTGTCATTCGTACCGTCAAATCCGACGTTAATAACCTGATCTTTTTTCTTGATTGCTTCCATTTCTTCCCTGAGTTCTTCGAGAAATGATCGCATGGCAAATTCCGAATACGATACGCGCACCTTCCCCTCCTCAAGCCGTCCCAGACTCAAAAAATCATCCAGCAACTCAGTTAGAGTATTTACTGATCGCTTGATTCGGTTCAGATGGGTAGTCTTCTGAGTTGCTTCGTCCCCGCGATAGTTTTCCAAAAGGTAAACAGACGATAGTATCGTTGTCAATGGTGTCCTGAATTCATGCGACACGCTTGTTACAAAACGTGACTTAAGCACGTTGAGCTGGCGTTCCTTTTCTAGGGAGCGCAACAGGTCCTCTTCAAATTTCTTGTGTCGAGTGATGTTTCGGACCACAATCAGGATTTCCTGGATTCGCCCGCCGACGGCAGCGAATGGAGTTGCTACCACTTCGTAACAGGCATGGCCAACGCCGACTTCAAACTGAACATCTCGGCCCTCAAATGCAGGTCTGAGTTTCGCCTCCGCATCCCTGATCAGCGCGCTTGCCACGTCAGGCGCGGGTGTTTCATCAATACCAATTCGCGGTGGACTGTTCTCAAGTTCTTTGCCTTCAACAAAAACGTACCGCAATTCTTTGTCGAGAACACCAATTATGCCGTCGGGGAAATTGTTCGCGACTGCTTTATACATCAACTGCGATTTCCGAAGGCGCTCCTCCATCACTTTGCGTTCCTCGATTTCGCGAACGAGTTCCTGATTGGTAATCTCCAGTTCGGATGTTCTGAATCTGACCTGTTCTTCGAGGCGCAGATTGTATCGTTCGAGCTCGTCGTATTGTGCAGCGATTTTTGCTTCTTGTTCTTTTCTGCGCGTGATATCCGTGACAAATGCAATGACAAAAAGTTCGCTATTGTCATGGTAGCTGCTCAAGCTTACCTCAACAGGCACTTCGGTTCCATCCTTGCGTAGAGCATACACGTCCATTCCCACGCCGATCTGACGGCTTTCCGGGTGCAGTCTAAATTGATCCCTGCGGTCAGGGTGCTCCGAGCGGAACCGTTCTGGAATCAGTTTATCAATTTCCAATTGAGAAAGCTCTTCCCTGGAATACCCAAAAATTTTTTCAGCACCCGGATTGCCTAGAATTACCTGACCATTGTTGTCTATAAAAAGGATCGCCTCCGAAACATTTTCAAACAACGCTGAAAGCTGTTTCTTATACTTCTGCTCACGCTGATGCAGTTTCTGGAAACGCACTGTAAAGACAACACCGTACCAAATTGTCAGGACGGAGAAGACCCTGTTGATGAGTGCCCCTGTATTGTGTTCAGGACCGAAAATGTAACCTAGGGTCATGGCAATAGTCGCGATAACTCCGATAGCGAACAAATAGCGGTAATTCTGCAAAAGCCACAATCCAAAAAATGAAAGCAGGATGTAATAAACAGACCCGTAAACAAGTTCCGTCCTTATCTGTGCCAGGCATATTGCAGTCATTATTAGAACTCCGGCGAGAAATAGATAAATTGCCCTTCGATCTGGCTTCATACTTGATTCGTCAGGTCATCAAGGTAGGGCGTCGGCTATGCCTTCAGTATGACTGATATCAATATAGCGAGGGATATTGGTCATCGACACCAAAGTGAACTAACTCACAGGTACCTGATGATAGAATTGACGCATTTAATTACAAGTGACCATAATCAGCATGTCGCTAACGAACATCATGTTTTGACCGGGAATTTCAATTTAGCTTGAGTTCAGGTATTATGGACATTGCTCTCGAAGAAAAGGAAAAGGACGCCAAACCCCGCAAACCGGACGGTGCGGGTTATTACCACCAGAATTCCGTCGAACTTGTGAAGGGCGGCAAGGATTACTTCAACCTTCTTGAATCCATGATCGAACAGGCTCGACAAAGCATTTATCTGCAAACATACATTTTCGAATCAGATCAGACCGGGCAGCGGATTGCTGGGGCGTTGATTCGTGCTGCAATCAGAAAAGTGAATGTGGCGGTTTTGGTCGACGGCTACGCTTCCCAGCACCTACCCGACTGGCTCACAGAATCCATGCGCAGCGCCGGCGTTAAACTGGATCGGTTTCAGCCATTACTAAAGAGCAAAAAGTTCTACTTTGGACGACGTCTGCACCATAAGGTTGTGGTCGTTGATTCCTGCAAGGCTTTGGTGGGCGGACTAAACATCAGCGACCGCTACAACGACACGGATACACATCGGGCTTGGCTTGACTGGGCAGTTTGCGTGGAAGGTGACGCGGTTGCCCTGATACAACGCATTTGTCAGCGGCGCAGCAAGATACTCTGGCCAAGCAGCAAAAACGGCCTGCCTGCACCACACGGAGATTCCGATCACAACGCTGCTATGAAAGTCCGGGTACGCATTAACGACTGGGTGAACCGAAAAATGCAGGTCTTTAACAGCTACATGGAAATGTTCCGCAAGGCTGAATCCCATATTATCATCATGTCCCCATACTTTATGCCTGGATATGCATTTAGAAAGAAACTTTCGGATGCTGTGAAGCGCGGGGTAAACGTGAGCGTCATTTTGGGTAGTAAGTCTGATGTGAAAATTGCACGCTACGCTGAACAGTACCTTTACCCATGGTTACTTCGAAACAACATTACAATCTACGAGTACCAACAGAACGTGCTGCATGGAAAGCTCGCAACCTACGACAACAAATGGGTTACAGTAGGCTCTTACAACACCAACAACATCAGCGCATACGCCAGTGTAGAACTGAATCTCGACATTGATGACGGCAACTTTGCCTCCAATGTGCAGTCCGAACTAATGCGGATCATGAATGTCGATTGCGTGCAGATCACGCTCGCCCAATATGAAAAGCGGGCCAGTCTTTTCCAGCGATTTCTCCAACGCTCTGCTTACGACATCATCCGCATTCTGTTTTTCGCATTCACTTTTTATTTTCGTCAACGCGACTAGGCACGCCCGAAAAGATCCGCTTCCCCATTCGTTTCACCGTTTCCACGTCCCACCCTGCAAATCGCCCCCGTTGCATCACAAGCATATTGTCATCCGGATAATTTATAAAATAGTGGAAGACAAACCGGTTCTCGGGGTTCTCCCACCCCTTCATTTGCCCGAACCTAAGATCGCTGTACACGAGTGTATCAGACCATTGTTCAACAATGAAAAATCCCTGCGAAAATTTGTTTAGCGCAGCTATTGTCTCGGTATCTGGTGAATCTTTTAACAATTCCTGCTGAATAGGTATAGTAGTGAATGACAATGTCGGGGAATCGTCAAAAACCGAGACATGCGTAACCCCAAAAGCCTCCTCATGTTCAACAGCGACAAACCACAACCACGTGTTCAGCGGAGTGGGTGTCACAACCATTGGCGTTGAATCTCCCACTGACGCCGTGACTCTATCAATCACAACAGATCGGTTGTAAAGGCCATAACAGAGATAGCATGCACATCCAATAATACCAGCAATCGCCCATGCTTTCCTTACCGCAAGACGTTTTGAAAGTAACAGGGCTACAACTCCCATTGCCGGCCAGATCGTAAAGAACGGATCTGCAACATACAGGGTGTGAAACGAATACTTGTGGTCGTGAAAAGGTTCAAAAAACCCGACACCGTATGCGTTAAACGAATCAATGAATATGTGCGTGAATAACTGAACTGAAAAGAAGAGAAACCAGAACGACAATCCCGGACCGGGTCGGAGCTTGTGGGCAAACAACATAAGTGCGAAACCAATGGCGATCACAAAAAGGAGTGAATGCGTGATTCCCCGGTGCACCATCAGATTCGTTGCAGGGTGCAACCACACTGCTGCAACAATGTCAATGTCAGGTAGACACTGAACACCCGCGCCAATAAACATCGCAGACCGGCCAATTTTTTTTCCACCGGCAACCTCGCCGATAACTGCGCCAAGAACGATGTGTGTCAGGCTATCCATGCTTGAAAATTACGCCAAACTTCTGATCCGGACGAGTATGCCTGAAAAAGGACACAAAATAAAATGCCCGAACGATTCCAGACCGATGATCCTAATTCGCGCTTCCGGTGATATCAGTCACTGAATTAATCAGAGAATCACAATATCTTGATTACACACCTGAAGATCGGGATTTCTTTCCACCCTTAGACGCCAAAATTATGAAAACGATTCTAGTGCCCACCGACTTCTCCTCTTACGGAACGAACGCCATCGAGGCTGCTGCTTCTCTTGCAGACAAGATGCATGCGAGAATTCTTTTACATCACAATGTTGCGACACTCGTAGGTTATGCACACATGTCGGACGAAGAACATGAGAGTCCTGAAAAAAATGAAGCAAAGAGGATCAGCAGTGACAACCGCCTGAACGTGCTGAGAGCAGGTCATCGCCTGCGGCATCTCAACGTATCGAAAATCGTGACACACGGTATCACCTACCAAACAATTGTCGAACAGGCAATCAAAACCGACGCAGATCTTATCGTTATAGGTTCGCATGGCAACGAACAATTCGACAAATTCTTCATAGGCTCAAACATTCAGAAAGTGATGCGAGAGTCAACCTGTCCGGTTATGACCATCAACGGTGACTGCTCAGAGTGTGCATGGTCAAATGTGGTAGTGCCTCTTTCGCTTGATGAAGACATATCACGGCCGTTTGATAAGATTCGTGAAATAATAATAGCGCTCGGCGCGACGGTACACCTTCTTTACGTAAACACCCCTGGCGGTTTCAAAAATGAAAAAGTCATCCGTTCACAGATGATGAATTTTGTCGACACATATCCCGACCTGAAGTTCAAAACAGCAATCTATAACAACCGTGACATTGAATCGGGAATACTCGAGTACTGCCAGGATGCAGATGTTGACTGGATAGCAATGGTAACACATAATCGTAAACATAAAGACAAGTATTTGATCGGCGTTGCTGAAACGGTAGCGTTCCGGACAAACATTCCACTGTTGACTGTTACCATTGAACACTGGGGGCAACTGCCCGATTAGATGATTATTGTCATTATCAGTGGCGATAACCCTCATTCCATTTTTGACAATCGATGACTATAATGCCGTACGAACAATTCTATTTGTTACCATGAGCACTCCCGAAAGGATACATGAGCGAAAAAATTTGCGAACCGTGATTCAGAAGGCTGCTCGTGCTCTGAAACAGGAAGGGTTCTCAATCGTGGCCGAGATCCGGATTGCCCAGGAGTGTGCCGAAGCCGGCACGCGAGATCAAGGGGACTGTTCTATATTACTCGTTTGCAACCCCGTTCTCGCATACAAGGCTGTTAGTCTCGACTCACGAACAGGAGTATTACTAACGAGCCGCATTGCATTTCATGAACGTGACGATGGTAACGTTTCAGTATCAACGTTTAATCCGTTGGAATGCATGGAGGAAAACATTGCAACTTCTCCATTGGAAGACGTATTTGTTGAAGTAGCGCATCATCTGCGTCGTGCGATCGATCGTCTTCAATCACGCGAAAGCTATTAGAGGGATCCGGGCTTATGCCTTCTTCGCAACCACCATAAAACAAACGTGTCATGCTTCTATCATCATCTGTAAATACATTACCATTCGCGTCGCTGTCAAAGCTCCTGGCAGCTAAGATGTGGCACCTTCGCCGTACAAAGGTGATTATCGTTGCGTCAAGCCCTGCATCAGTGCCAATTGCTAAAGAATTAGCCGCCCATCTTGATGTTATATGGGACAAGCAATACTGCAAGGCAGTGGAGCACCCCGGCAATCCAAAGGCGACAATCGGATCAATAACCTCTGATAAAGTGTTAATCCACGACGAAGCAATACGAATTCATCAGGGTTACATTGAACATCAGGTCCAAATGATGAAACGGCTTGTTGCAGGATCCGGCACCGTAGAGGCGACGCTGTTCAAAGGCGAAACATTCGTAATTGTTCGCAGGGAAATTTCCAAAACTGATGAGGTTCTCGCGCTGGTAGAATCTCTTCGCCGAAATGATCCGGGTGAAATCCTCATAGCAACTCCTGAAATCAGTCGAGATGCCAGGCATGAACTTGAAGCACATGTGGATCGAATTATCAGCCTCTCTCACCACACAGACAGGAGGCACAGTCGCATTTCAAAGATGCACACATCGCCGAATGTCACGAAAAACCCCTAGGAGGTTAAACTATTTCTGCCAATGAAATTACTTGTAGTTACAAATTCGCCATCACAGGAACAACAGTACCTCAAATTTGCCTGTGAGCTTGCAAAGGCAACGGATGGCTTTTTGCACGTACTCCACATTCTTAAAGATCACGAAGAAGGAGATACTTCATCGACAGAGCCACTCTGGAGCGGAGGCACTGTCAGATTTCTTGAATTGTTTAAGTGGCATTATGGCATCATCTGTAACTATGAAATTGCCTGCGGATCTGTGCATGACGCTGTAATCAGGACAGCCCGAAAGATAGAGGCTGACCTTATCCTGATGGAAAACACCAGGGACAATTCCGCCACACTTGTCCCTGCACCCATATCACGTATTGCCTGCGAAAGCAAGGCTCCGCTTCTTACAGTTCCATCGGTAGGTGCTTTTTCACAAATACGTAAGATTGTATTTGTAACCAATGAATACGAAGATGACCTGAAAGAATGCGCGATGCTTATTCCGCTTGCAAATTCACTCGGCGCCCAACTTGTCGGTGTTCATGTCGTCAACCGATTCGAGGACGAGCTCGGCGACGTCGAACAACTTACAAGCATAATCGGAACTCGTGCAAAATCAATGATGGAACGAGCCGTATCCAGAGGAATTCAGTTTGAAGAATATCAACATACTGATTTGATGGAGGGCGTTTCATCTTTTATCGATGAGGAATGCGCAGACGCGATTGCATTGTCTGTTGAAAACAGTACATTGTTTGGCAGACTGGCAGAACGCCATCTTACGAAAGAGTCTCCATATTGGGCGGATGTTCCCATCATCCTTCTTCATAGTAGTGACAGCCTCCATGATCGTACTATCAAAATGAAGTAGAATTTCCTGCTCCTTGCTTTGGATAAAAGTCTTTCATGACTGCCATGCACATCATAGCAGTTGATTTCAAGTTATGATAGATTGGCTCTGCAAAACAAAAAAAACAAAACTATGAACATTACGGTAAAGACCCCCGGTATGTCAAAAGTTTTGACAGACTGGTTACGTCCCGAATCTATGCTTAGCCGGGACTTCTTTGATTTTGGAAGTGATTTCTTCGTTCCCAGGTTGGGTATTACTGTCCCTTCTGTCAACATTCGCGAGACAGCAAAGGAGTACGTTTTTGAAGTTGCCGCTCCCGGGCTTGAACGCAAAGACTTCGATCTCGAACTGGAGAATCACGTACTAAAAATCAGCGTAGAAAAAGAAGAGAAAGATGAGGAAAAGGAAAATGGATATTTCAGAAAGGAATATTCTTTCAGCTCATTCGCGCGGTCCTTCACTCTTCCGGAAAATGTCAGCGAAAATTCCATTGATGCCAAGTATGAAAAAGGCATCCTCCGTGTGACTGTTCCGAAGGCGAAAGAAGTTCCGGTTCAACCGGTGAAAAAAATCGCCGTGGGATAACGGTTAAATAAATACCACGCTTAGAGATACGAAGGATGAAAACCGATGATCAACTTCAGAAAGACGTCATGGCCGAAATACGATGGGATCCGCAGCTAGCCGGCGTTGCGACTGAAATCGGTGTGACGGCACGTGATGGCGTCGTGACTTTGGCCGGTGAAGTCGATACATACTCGCGCAAACTCGCTGCAGAAAGAGCGGCACAACGTGTTGCGGGCGTTAAGGTAGTAGCAGTGGATATTGAGGTCAGGGTGCCCACAGCCACAAACAAAAGCGATACGGAACTTGCCAGGGCAATTCGGAATGCGTTGAAGTGGAACTCCAGCGTGAATGAAGACCGGATTGAAGTTAAAATCGATAACGGTTGGGTTTACCTTGATGGAACCGTTGAATGGGAATTCGAAAGGCGCTGTGCAAAAACCGCCATTGAAGATCTCGTCGGCATCCGCGGAATAACCAATAATATCAGGGTTAAGTCCGAGCGAATCGATGAAAAGGACATAAGGCAAAGAATCACGGCTGCGTTTCACCGAAGCGCTAATCTGGATGCTTCCACAATCCGGGTTCAGACGCTTGGCAACACGGTCAGGCTATACGGAACGGTGAGGTCATGGGCCGAAAAAGAAGAGGCTGAAAAAGTGGCCTGGGCATCACCTGGTGTCTATAATGTGGATAACCAGATTACGATCGATACCGAAATATTCGTGTAACGATCTATACGAAAGGCCGACACGGTGGTGCCGGCCTTTCTCTGCCGGGAGTAGATGCATATGAAAAAGCCCGTTGCAAGCCTGATCCTGATCCTGGCAGCGTCGTGCTGCCTTCGTGACGTCGCCGTTTTCCACGATTCGGATCCGGCATTCCAATATGGCCTCTACTCGACGTACCGTTGGGAGCCCGTCGATCCGGTTGAACGATCCCGCAATCCGCTCTACTACAATGAGCTCAACGACGAGCGCATCACAACTGCCGCCAACGAAGTCCTGGCAAAAAAGGGTTACTTACCAGATTCCGTTTCCCCGGATCTTACAATTCACTATCATATTGTAGTCAACGACAAGACCATCTTCCTCCCTCATGAACTGCCAGCACGCGCAAGAAATGCAGAAACCGGCGGATCAACATACGAGTATCTGGAAGGGACCCTGAAACTTGATTTTATGGACGCACACACGGAGAAACTTATGTGGCGCGGATGGGCGGTGGGTGAACTCGAAAACATCGGGAACAGCGATGATCTTACAAATCTGTTTCGTAGTTTAGTTGAAAACATCCTCGTCGCATTCCCGTCTTTAGCAACAAAGGAAAATGCGGAAGTCAAATAATTCTACAAAAATGATCGGTGAACTGTCAAAGCGCCAAATTGAACGCATCCTCACATCCGGAATCGTGGGACGCCTCGCATGCTGTTACAAAAATGTCCCCTATGTGGTCCCCATCGTTTACGTCTTAGAGGGAGATTACATTTATGCGCATTCGCAGGAAGGGCAAAAAATCAGGTTCATGCGTGAAAATCCTTCAGTATGCCTGTTGGTGGATGAAATAGACTCAATGGCAAATTGGAGATCCGTTATTGTTACAGGCAAGTTCGAAGAACTAAAAACTGTTGCAGCAAAGAAAGCTGCAGCTTACCTGATCAACGAACTTACTGGGCCACTTATCGCAAGCACTGCGACGCGACGCCCACACCGGGAGTCTAATCCGCCCTTTGTTGTAAAAAAGGGCAGGCGCGCCATTTATTTCAGAATTAAGATTACCTCTGTCAGTGGCAGGTATGAGAAGCCAGCATAAAAAAAGGCCAGTTATGTACTGGCCTTTTTTACTGAGTGTCGGATTCTAGGCTTCAACTTCCTGCTTCCGACCCGACATAACGTCCGTTTCTTTGCGTTTGAGCAACTTCCCCGCAACGCCCTGCACAACTTCATTCCACTTTCCTTCAACTGCGTCGGCAAGATCATCACCTTTTTTGACGATATTTTTTCGCAGCGTCGAACCTTTTTCAGGTGCAATCAACATTCCGATTACTACACCGGCGGCCAGGCCTGCCAGCGTACCCAACAAAATTTTTGATGTCGTTTTCATAATACGGGTGTTTAAGTTTTATTCGTCTACTACCCGATACGTAGCAAACTTCATACAGTTTCAGCAAATCCCGCAATGACTGCCATCACGGCAGGCCGGGACTGTTATTCGTGCAAACACGACGTCAGCGGCCGATGAGGCCACACAAAATGTAAAAGGCGGAAGTGCTTCCTTCCGCCTTTTCGATATTCCGTTCACCGCACATTCAAGCAGGCTAAGGGAACATCCGGATGACTAGTATCTCTTCGACCGAAGATGCTGATTAGGCAATGTAATCCAACAATGAATGTCCTCCCATTCTTAGTCGTTGTTTCTGTTCAGTCAATCAGATGTACCAGTCATTTGTTGATATTAAGATACGCTTATAACAAAACCATGGATATGATCCAGATCAGAATCGTAAAAGACAGATATCATTGAACAGGTTGGCGCCTGCCAATATCTCAAATCAAAAAATGATTCATTGCCCGACTAACGGGGAGCATATACGCGAACAATAAATACGTGGTCTTTCCACTTCTTGACTTTTTCGACAGTGGACAATCCCTTTAGCATGTTCTGCCGGGGTAGGATCAGTGGGACGCTGAGTGAGTCTGTTTTGATGCTGTCGATTACACTTAGCAAGACCGATGACTTGATTGCAAACGCAGCCCCCATAGTTTCCGTTTGAATCCCGCTAATAATTCCCACGAGGTCTCCCTTCGAGTTAAAAAGAGGTCCGCCGCTATTACCAGGATTTACGGGTACTGATACCTGATATGAATTGGGATTTTGTCTGTATCCGGAAAGGGCACTTATCGAGCCTTCTCCAAATACAATATCTTCGCGCGGAAACCCGAGTGTAAACACTTCCTCTCCAAGGTTTGCCTCAACAGCACTAACAGTATATGCAAGCGTACGCGGCGATTTAAACGCCGGATCGTCAATCCGAAGAATAGCCACATCGTTGGTCGGATCATTCATTACCACGATTGTCTTAAGTCGTCCCTGAGCAGGGTTTTCGACAAAGACAGAATCCGCCCCAACGACAACATGGTGGCTGGTTACAATATAACCGTTGGCGGAGACAAGAAAACCACTTCCGCCGTAACGGCCCGGAGGAGCGGGCTTCTCGCTTGACTTCGCTATATTTTCCATCATTCGATTCTGCGACTTCTGGATTTGCTCGAAGCTTTTGCGAAGTTCCTTATAAATTGCAGTTTGTTTTGTTTCCAGTTTGGTTGCCAGAGACTGTGTCATTAGTAATGTACCGACGATACTTACCAACGCCACACTGGCTGCAACGGCCGCCATTGGCCAATATTTACGTAGTAGTTGATTGCTGCGCGAACCTCCAACGCCTGGTTTAGGCGGCGCGACTTCATTTGAGAACTCTGCGAGTTTTTGCTTAACAGCAGCACGTTCACCGGCTATGCGCATTGCATCCACAAGTTTAACGTGTTCCTCAACGGTGCTGCGGAATGCTTCGTCATGGAGCATTCTTTCCTGTACGCGATACCGTTCCTGCTCCGGGAGCTTGCCCTTCGCGTAGTCATCAAGCAGGTTATCTAGATTCTCGTTGGTCATATAGGTGCATCATAATTCGAGAAAAAGATCTTCTTCAATCGCTGCAGGCATTTGTACTTCTGGTTCTTGGCGTTGTCAGCGTTTGTGTAGCCGAATTTGCCTCGAATCTCCTC
>JAEZDW010000469.1 GCA_023417955.1 Bacteroidota bacterium | reverse complement strand
AGAAAAAGGTTGAAGTTGTTGCTGCCGATAATATTTCCGAATGACGCGTCGTTGCGGCCTTCCAGGGCAGAAAGCAGACTGACGATCAATTCAGGTGTGGATGTACCAAACGCAACAACGGTTAACCCGATGGCCAGACTGGAAACATTAAAGCGTTTCGCAATTGAAGAGGAACCTGCGACCAGAAAATCTGCCCCCTTTATTAGTATCACAAACCCGGTAAGGAGCAACAGAATCGAAAAGATCATCGCGTATCAGACAAGGCTATAAACCTTAAAGATAAAGATTTATTAAATGTCGCAATGAGTGTAAACCCTTGCCTGTTTCCTAAAACCACCTGGCGGGATGTAAGTTTTCAGACGCCCGGTGCTAAAACCATTTCTTATAACGGAAGTAACCGAGCATTGCGAAGACCACGAGTACCATCACGCCCCAGACACCATAGTAACCATACTCCCAATTGAGTTCCGGCATGTGCCTGAAATTCATCCCATACACGCCAACGATGAACGTGAGTGGGATAAAAATCGTCGAAATGACAGTGAGCACCCGGATGACTTCGTTCAGTTTATTGTTCATCGCGTTAATGTGTACGTCCAGCAGGCCTGATGTAAAGTCTTGGTAGGTATCGAGAGAATCGATCAGGTGGATTACGTGGTCATATACATCGGCGAAAAACCTGCTGTTCTCTTCCCTGAGGAAATCCGACTCGCCCCGTGTCAGCCTGCTGAGGGCATCGCGGAGCGGGTAGAGCGCCTTGCGCAAATAGATAAGTTCTTTTTTCAGTGATTGTATTTTCTGAAACGATGAATTGGAAGGCTGCTCATACACAGTTTCCTCGATCTCTTCGATCAGGTCGCCGATCTTGTCAAGCACGATGTAGTAGTTATCGACAATGATGTCGATGAGGCGGTACAGCAGATAATCCGCCTGGCGTTTTCTTACCCGGCCCTGGTCGAGCCGAATTCGCTCGCGGAAGCCGTCAAAGAGGTCGCCTTCTTTTTCCTGGAATGAGATCAGGAAATTGTTTCCAAGAACGAAACTTATCTGTTCATAGTCGAAGTGGCTGCCCTCAATACGGTATAGCATCTTCAGCGTGAAAAACAGATAGTCGTCAAACTCCTCAGATTTTGGTCGCTGGTCACTTAGCACGTCCTCAATCAGAAGGGCATGAAGGTTGAACCGTTGCTGAATTTTTTCGATGTTATCCTGGTAAGAAAGACCGTCGACGTTAATCCAGTTTACGCGGTCGTCCCTGAAGTTGGCGAAAATTTCTTCAAGAGGAACGTTCAGATACCGGTCGTGATGTTCACGGTTGTAACTGATCATTTCGATAATCGGAGCCTTCGGGATTTTATGGTCCATGTAAATAATGTAAAGGCGGCGCAGGGTGGAAAGTGGCAGTCTAACGGCCTTAAACAAAGTAAAGAAAAAGTGGTGAATTTTCCGGCTTTACACGATGCTGTCCAATTCGGTGGCCGGAATGTGGAGGATTGCCCACCAATGCGTATTATTGCGCCTTCATGACGCTCCGACTTGACGATATCAAGGCACCCATCGCGCGGGAGATGGAACAATTTGAACAAAAGTTCCGTGCCTCGGTAAAAACCAAGGTTTTGTTGCTTGATAAGATCATGGGCTATATCGTCAAGCGCAAGGGTAAGCAAATGCGTCCGATGTTCGTTTTCCTCAGTGCTGGCACGTGCGGCACAATACAGGAGGCAACTTTTCGCGGTGCGTCATTAATAGAATTGCTCCACACCGCAACACTGGTACACGACGATGTAGTAGACGAAGCCAACTACCGCCGCGGCTTTTTTTCTGTTAACGCATTGTGGAAGAACAAGGTCGCTGTTCTCGTCGGTGATTTCCTGCTTTCCAAAGGCCTGATCCTTTCGGTTGAAAATCGCGACTTCAATCTGTTAAGCATCGTAACTGATGCTGTGAAGGATATGAGTGAAGGCGAACTGCTTCAGCTGGAGAAATCCAGAAAACTTGATATTACCGAAGATATCTACTTCGAAATCATCCGGCGTAAAACCGCCTCACTGATCGCTGCATGTTGCGCGGTGGGCGCAAGTTCCGTGGGTGCAAGCGACGAACAAGTGGCGCTGATGCGGAAATTTGGAGCACATATAGGTACTGCGTTCCAGATCAAGGACGACCTTTTCGAATACGGCGAACAAGATATCGGTATACCCCTGGGAATCGATATCAAGGAAAAGAAGATGACACTCCCGTTGATATATGCCCTTTCACATGCCGGCTGGTCGGAGAAACGCCGTATCAGGAGTATCGTTAAGAATGAAAGTGAAAACCCGAAAAAGGTAAAGGAGGTAATCGCCTTTGTGAGGGAATCGGGAGGGATTGAGTATGCGCAGAAGGCTATGCAGCGTTTCCACAGCGAAGCACTTGAGATGCTTAAAGAGTTCCCGGACTCCCGTTACAAGGATTCGTTAATCCAACTCGTGCAGTTTACGATTGACCGACAGAGCTAAAAAAAAAGCCGCAGCATTCACCACGGCTCTTCTAACCTGTACTACAATTTATATCCACAAGTGTGCTAGACTCTTACCCGGGATCTTCCTGCTTCCTGAATCGCGTAGTCTTTCCAGTTGTTAAAACTTGAAGCGTCAAGTGATTCTGATGCAGGCCCGCTGTTTGAAGGTTCAAACTGGCCACCGTTCTCCCACCACTTCTTCGCATTTTCACGCGCTTCTTTCCTATCGATGTCTTCGAACAGATTGATACATGAATCCGAAACCATCCACGGTTTGGCGATTGTACTGTACTTTTCAAAAATCATGGAGCGCATCTGTGTGCCCGAAGGCTGGTTGTTGAAGTGCGACATCGTGTATGACATCGTCTCCGGTTCAGTCATTACCATGTCCCAGTATTTTTTCGAAGAAATCACCTGAGCCGTTGTTAACAGATAGCCAAATCCATTTTCAATGGGTTCCCTGGTGATTGGACAGCGCGCTTTCAGTTCCGGTTTCTTCTTTCCAAAAATTTTGTCAAGGAATGCCATAACTACTAATTGAGGTTTTTTAAGATCGGTTGACAAATAATAGATACCCCGAAAAGGGGAATAGTTGCATATAAGACTCAGGTTTCATCAAAAAAGTTACAAATCGTTTACCAATCCAGAAAAACGCCTTTTGAGCGGGGAATCGCCAGTCATGGTGTTCGATAATGAACGCACTGTGTCCGCAGGAGACTAAGGTCGCGGGTTTCCGGCTGCCTGACTCTTCTCAAATTTCTCGTATTGAATGAAGAAGTCTTCCAGCTTGTCCGCCGGAATTTTCTTCGCTATGATTTTCTTACGGTTGTCGAGGATGAATAACGAAGGCGTTGTAACAGCGTCATAATGGTCCTGATAAGGGCCAACATACGTTCTGGGACCGTTGACCGTCACAAACGGCATCTTCATCGTCTTAATGTAGTCCCTCATCTTCGCCATGCTGGTGTCCGCGCTCACTGCAAACACACCGATATCAAAGCGCGTTTTGTTTTTATTGTAGAACGAAACGAGCTTGGGCGTTTCTTCTTTGCAATGGCCACAATCCGGGTCGAATATATACACGATCGTATAGCGGTTCTTCAGATCGTAGAGTGCGCGGCGTGTTAAGTTCTGATCCTGCATGATGAGATTAGGACCCGTTTTTCCGATGAGGCTCTTGCGCAATCGGTCTGCATACTCCTGCAGACTCTTCTTCATGTTGGCATTTACCCAGAAATCCATCTCGCCAGAGGCAAAGTACTTGTCGTAAATGTTAACGTAGACGGCATCAAGGCCCATGATTTCCGGTTGCTGATACTTCACCAGTGAGATCCAGCTCGCGTATTTGTACACTTCCTGGTTTTGTTTTGCCTTTGCAAGAATTGAATTAATAGCTTTTGTGATTGTGTCCGCTTGAGGTGCATACAACCGGTCAAGATACTCGTTGATCTTTTCCTTTAGAATCGGCCGCGGCATGCGAACGATGGCTTCGTTGGCGAAATCAATATTGTCAAAGTAGTGCTGACGGTACCACTTCAGCTGGAATGTGGAGTCAATTGTTCCGTCCGGACGTTTCGGAGGTTCCGGCACCTTGACAGGCTGACTTGCCCGCAGAAGTGTCGCGGTAATCGTCTTCGGATGCTTTGTAAGAAGGTCGTTCTGATAGGTGATCACGCGCTCGTTGATCTTCGTAAATGCCTCACGCGCCACTTTCTTTGCATCCTCGCTGGCCACACTGTCCTTCAAAACAGCGATATGAGGTTCGGCTTCCTGATGCCGTTCCATGTTGAAATTCATGTTCTCAAAAAACAGTCGATTGTCCGGGTCGCCGGTGACAACCATGTGTTTTACATAGTCAGCAGCTTTTGTTTCCATCCGGAAACGCTGAACCTCGCCGACTACGATTTCAAAGATTTTTGTTTTGTCGAGGACGATAAAGTAAACGCCCGGTGCGAGTGGCTTCGTTCCGCTGAACCGGAAGGCGCCCTTGTTGTCGACTTTGGCAGTGTCCTTTATATAGGTGTTCTCCCAGTAATAATGGCCGAGGTAGGCCGTTGTATCTTTCCAGCCGTCGACATGAAATTCGAGGTCATACCCGGCGGATTGTCCGTGCAGCGACGTTGCGAGCGCCAATCCAAGTGAAAAAATGATGAACTTGAGCGATGCTTTCATGAGGGTGAAAATGTGAAAACAGAATTACAGACCAAATGCTTAATATCAGGAAACCTTCATTTGTAACAACTTTCCGTTATCAAAATTCAGGTTATTTGCACAAAACCGTAAACTTTGCGGCAAAATTGCATTAAATGTCGATTCAGATCAAAAATTTGTCCAGATACTATGGCGAGCAGAAAGCGCTCGACGACATCTCCTTTTCGGTTGGGCAGGGCGAGATCGTCGGGTTTCTCGGTCCCAACGGCGCGGGCAAGTCGACAACTATGAAGATTTCCACCTGTTTTCTGCCGCCCTCATCCGGGGAGGTTCGTATCGGCGGATTCGATGTAACCCAGGAGGCGCAGTCAATCAAAAGTATAACCGGATACCTCCCGGAACACAATCCCCTCTACCTGGATTTATATGTCCACGAATACCTGCATTTTATCGGTAAGCTGTACGGACTAACAGGTTCGGCGCTTAGGGCTCGCGTGGCCGAAATGGTGGAACTGTGTGGATTAACGGCCGAACAAAACAAACGCATTGAGGCACTCTCGAAAGGATACAGACAACGCGTCGGCCTGGCGCAGGCGCTCATACATGATCCTAAAGTCCTCATTCTCGATGAACCAACTTCCGGCCTGGATCCAAATCAGCTGCTCGAGATCCGGAGACTGATCCGTGAAATCAGCAAAAACAAAACGGTGTTGTTTTCGACGCACATCATGCAGGAAGTTGAAGCCCTTTGTGAACGTGTAATCGTAATCAACAAAGGACGGATTGTCGCCGATGATCAGGTGAGCAAACTTTTACTGCGCACCCGTCCCCAGCGTGTTGTGATTGCTGAATTTGAAAAACCTGTAACCCAAAGCATTCTTACAGGAATAACCGGAGTCGCTTCAGTAGAGGAGACGGGTGCTAATACGTACCGCATCACGTCAGGGCAGGAAGTTGATGTTCGCGCAGAAGTTTTCCGCCTGGCCGCGGAGCAGGGTCTGGCGCTCGTCGGCCTTCGTCAGGAAGAAGGCACACTTGAAGACATCTTTCAGTTGCTTACGGCAAAGACGCCGGATGGGCATTAGAAAAATACAGTTACTTTTGCAGCTTTACATTTGACATGATTCAGATTCTAGCCAAAGAGTTTAACAGCTTTCTGAATTCCCTTATCGCATACGTTGTGATTGGCGTGTTTCTGATCGCAATGGGTTTGCTTATGTGGGTGTTTCCGGAATCTTCGGTTATCGCTTACGGCTACGCCGACATGGACACGCTTTTTTCGCTGGGCCCTTATGTGTTTATCTTTCTCGTACCTGCGATCACAATGCGGTCTTTTGCAGAGGAACGCAAAGCCGGCACCATTGAACTACTGGTAACTAAACCCCTTTCCGACTGGGATATCGTGCTCGGAAAATACCTCGCGTGTTTTTTTCTGTTCGTTTGCGCGCTGCTGCCCACGCTCATTTATTACTTCTCGATTTATGCATTAGGTTCTCCTGCCGGAAATATCGATACGCCGGGTGTCATCGGATCCTACGTCGGTCTCGTTTTACTCGGTGCCGTATTTTGTTCCGTCGGTATCCTTTCTTCATCCATAACGCGGAACCAGATTATAGCGTTTATTATCGGGGCGTTTCTCTGCTTCCTGCTCTTTTCAGGCTTTGAGTCCCTCGCCACACTAAATCTTTGGTCGGCAAATGCGCTGACAATCAAACAGCTCGGGCTTCTTTATCATTATGAGTCGCTGAGCCGCGGATTGATCGACAGCCGCGATCTCATTTTTTTTCTGAGCGTAATTTTGCTAATGCTTTCACTCACTAAATTTATTCTGGGGATCAGGCAATGGTAAACTGGAAAAGCAGACCCTTTGGTGATGTGCTTGCGATTGTCAATCTCGGATTGTTCATTATCCTTTTGAACATTCTGGGAAACCGGTTTTTCTTTCGGGTTGACCTTACTGACGAGAAACGCTTTACGATCAAGGATCAGACGCGCGCGATGCTTCGCGACCTGGATGACGTTGTATACGTTGAGGTCTTCCTTGAAGGCGAACTGAATGCCGGTTTCAGGCGATTCCGGAAAAGTATTGAAGAAACGCTGGAGGAGTTCAGAATTCACTCCGACAACAGAGTTCGCTTCTCATTCACAGACCCCGCAACAGCGATCGGTCAAAAGGCCCGAAACGAATTCATGGCCGATCTGGCTGCGAAAGGTATCCAGCCAACCAACGTAGTCGATAAACGCGATGGCCAGCGCGTTGAAAAATTAATCTTCCCAGGCGCGGTAGTCAGCTATGGCGGAGCAGAAACCGGCGTAATGCTCCTCAAAGGAAACAAGGCGTCGTCTTCTGAAGAAGTTATAAACCAATCCATCGAAGGTGTAGAATTCGAACTTGCTAACGCGATCTTTAAGTTAACAAATACCGAAAGGAAACAGGTTGGCCTTGTTCGCGGTCACGGCGAGCTCGACAGCCTTGAAGTAGCGAGCTTTAGCAACGAACTACTCGAATTTTATGATGTTTTCGACGTTGATCTTGGCCGCACGACAAACCTCAGCCGATACGATGTGCTGGTAGTTGCAAAACCGACTGCGCCTTACACGCCGGCAGAAAAATATAAACTTGATCAGTTCATCATGCATGGTGGTCGCGTGTTGTTCATGATCGATAAACTGGAAGCAAGCATGGACAGTGCGTCGGGTGATGGTCACCTTGCATTTCCCTATCGTCACAATCTCGATGACCAACTGTTTCGTTACGGTGTGCGTGTCAATCTCGACCTCGTTCAGGATCAACAGGCCGCGCTCTACCCAATTGTAACCGGGCAATTGGGTGGCAAACCTCAGATGCAGATGATTGACTGGCCGTTTTTTCCATTGATCAGCAGTTATCCGGATCATCCCGTTACGCGGAACCTCGACGCAGTACTAACACGCTTCGTAAGCAGTATCGATACCGTTAAGGCGGAAGGTATTCGCAAAACGCCGTTGATGCTCACATCGCCATACGCACGCGTTGTCGGCGCGCCGGTGCACGTGAGCGTTGAGCAACTACGCGCTATGCCTACAAATGTTTTTGATAAGCCGCACATTCCCGTGGGCTATCTTCTGGAGGGTGCGTTCACTTCGTTGTTCCGAAATCGATTTGCCCCGGAAGGAGTTGATTCAACGGGTAACAGGTCAATAGGTGTAGAAACCAAAATCATCGTGATTGGTGATGGCGATATCGCAAGGAACGAAGTCAACCCCCGGACGGGGCAACCGCAGATGCTAGGCTTTGATCCGTATTCAAATTATACATTTGCGAATCGCGATTTGTTAATGAATGCCATGGCATATCTTGCACAGGAAGAGGGATTGATTCAGGCACGCACCAAGCAAATAAAAATCCGGCCCCTGGACAGGCAGCGACTGCAAAGCGAAGAGACCTACTGGCAGGTAGTTAACATAGTTGTGCCGCTGCTTTTGCTGATCGTGTTCGGTGTCGCGCGTTCATTTGTTCGGAAAAGAAAGTATGCCCGGTTTTAAGTATGTACGAGAAAAGAAATAAACGTCTGCTGTTTGTGTTTGCGACGCTCGTGCTGGCAATCATTGTCGCGTTTGCCTTTACGCGTCAGGATTCGGGCTTTGCTGTGCGAAAGGATCTCTACCGCCATGAAAATTTGAAAGCAATTGACCAGGTGTCTATGAAATCTCCTGCCGGCGAAGTAAATCTTCAATACATCGACAATCGGTGGCGGGTAAACGGGAGTTTCCCGGCCGACAGAAATCTGGTTGAGGTACTTTTTGCCACACTGCAGCAGGCAGAAGCGAAACGCCCCGTTGCCCGCTCTATGAATGATTCCATCGCAACGTACCTCAAGAGCAACGGCGTCCTGGTTTCGCTTCAGGACGGCGGTCAGCCGGAGCTGGAATTTTATGCTGGCGGGAATTCCGCAAAAACAGTTGCGTATTTTGTTGGAAAAGACGCCCCGACACCACACATCGTGGTTATACCCGGTTACCGGGTTTACGTTTCCGGAATTTTTGAGCTTCCCGCAATCCAATGGCGTGAAAAGCTCATCTTTGATTTCAACTGGACAAATTTCCGGCAGATGGAAGCCGAATTCAGGAATCCGCAGGGCAATTTTACGGTTGAACTCAATAAGAATATTGCCTCGATCAGGGGAATCGTCGATCCGGATACGGCCCGTCTTAACACATTTTTGGATGATTTATCGCTGCTTACCGTAGACCAATACCTGGAAACAACTGCCGTTCTCGACAGCCTCTCAAAAAGTGAGCCCCACGCCGCTTTTACGATCACAGATATTGGTGGCCGAACTTTCAGACTCCGGGTCTACACCCTTGATAATCAGTTTATCGGCGTTATCGGCGACGATGTTTTTGCGAGTCTTTCGCGCGACCGGATCGTTCCGCTACTGCGTCCTAAAGAATTTTTTCTAAAGCGATAGGGGATTTCGACCTTTTTTTGCACTTTAACCGCCCCGTATTATCTTACGGTTTTCTTTATAAATTTACCCGCAATTATTTAACCACTACTTTGCGAAAATGAAATTCATCGTAAA
>JAEZDW010000325.1 GCA_023417955.1 Bacteroidota bacterium | reverse complement strand
CGGCTGCCCTATCTACTATTCGTTGTCGGTACTTTCCCTTCCTCAGTGACAGTGATGGTCTGTCGCTCACCGGATAGCTCAATGCATCGGGCCTTTGTTTGAGATGTCGGGTTTCGAGTCTTCCATTCAAATGCAGATAGCGTTCAAACATGGCCTGGGCGGAATCGGGAACAATAAATCGCAGCGGTTTCACAGGTTGAATATCCGTAATCCGACAGGATTTTCGAGTTATAGGAGCTACGTCCCGTAACAGTGATGATTGCACACGCACCTGATTTCGCTGTAACTCAGCCGTCACTTTATGCCACGGGTACTGACTCGGTCGGTCACCCTTTTCAGACGTCCCCAGCTTCTTCACATTGCGCAAATAGTCCTTGATTGCAGCCGTGTATGCGTTTGTAAGATTCCACGCCTTGGCAAGTTGCATGTAGTAGCGCTTTTGCTTTGGGTTCGCTATTTGTGTCTTTGCCCATTGCGACGCCGTTCTGAACGTTTCACGCGTTTGACGTTGTGCTGCGCTTTGCTTCTTCCGGTCCGGCCTTTTCGGCGCGCGACAAGCAATCGTAACACCATTGACAACACGAAACACGAGTTGACTTCCTACTCTCCCCCGCAGACCGGAAATCAGTATGTTATCGAATACCTTTGCCATTGTCTTTAATGTTTTGTTTGTATTGGTAAACGAGATTCGACCATGGGTTGTGCTTTGGCGTTTTGATTTTTGAGATCCTTTTATTCCCTGACGGAGCCCGATTGTAATATTCACAAACTGCTTATTTGCGTCATTAGAAAATTTACAACAGTGTTGCGACGCTATTCCCCGGAAATCACTTCCAAAACGGGAATCGCCCCTGACGGATCCGGTCTCAAAAGTGTACGTTTGCTACCTGCAAGGTTAGGGCATTGTCCACTCTCCGTCCACTCTTTGTCCAGTCTTTGTATACTGAGGGTAGTGTCATACGTTCGGCAGCTATCGCTGTCTGTCCCGGAATTTGAATCAGCTAACGTAATTTCAGGTCATTCCGGTTTTTAGCCCTTCAGTACCAGTTATTTATTTTAATTTTGACGCAATTACAAACGTCGACTATGAAGATCCAGATTATCAACGGTCCGAACCTGAACCTCCTTGGCAAACGCGAGCCTTCTGTTTATGGCGCGGCCTCGTTCGAGGATTACCTCATTGAATTGAAGAAACGGTTTTCCGATCTGGAACTGCATTATTTCCAGTCGAACGTGGAAGGTGAAATCGTCAATACGCTTCACGCCACCGGCTTTGACTTCAACGGCATCGTACTAAACGCAGGTGCCTATACGCACACTTCCGTTGCCATCCATGATGCCATCGGTGCAATAAAAACGCCTGTCGTAGAAGTACACATCTCCAACGTGTATGCCCGCGAGGAGTTCCGGCACAAGAGTCTGATTACTTCTAAGTGCGCAGGCATGATTACCGGCTTTGGGTTGGAGAGCTATGCCCTCGCACTGGAGTATTTCAAAACACAGGAGAACAAGAAAGCATAATCATGATCTCATTTTACCCTGGTCCGTCACGCGTTTATGACGACATACCCCGCTATGTCCGCGACGGCTATCGCGATGGCATATTAAGCATAAATCACCGCAGTGACGAGTTCATGAAGATCAGCAGCAGGACCATAAAGCTGCTGAAGTCAAAACTGAATGTGCCGCGTGACTATACCGTATTCTTCACAACATCGGCTACCGAATGCTGGGAGATTATCGCGCAGTCACTCATAACAAAGACCAGCTACCACTTCTATAACGGCGCATTTGGTGAAAAGTGGTGGGAATACACAAGGAGATTAACCGGGAACGCAAATCCAATTGCCTTCGATCTAAACGAATCACCTGTGCCGGGAATATCAATTCCCGAAGACGCCGTGATTTGCATGACACAAAACGAAACATCAAACGGGACACAGGTGCACCCGGATGTTATTCGGTCATTCAGAAAAACATATCCGGGGCGACTGATCGCAATAGATGCAACGTCTTCGATGGCAGGTATTGCTCTTGACTTCAAGTCCGCAGATATCTGGTATGCATCTGTGCAGAAGTGTTTCGGCTTACCTGCCGGTCTTGGCATCCTGATTTGTTCACCCGACGCTTTGCGAAAGGCGACCGCTCTTGGCGAGAAGGATCATTACAACAGCCTGACGTTTATGATGAGAATGATGGAGAAATGGCAGACGCCATTCACACCTAACGTGCTCAACATTTACCTGCTTATGCGCGTGCTTGAGAAAATTGACAAAATCAGCATTACCCATAAACGCATCGTTGAACAGTATCAACAGTGGAAGAGCTTCCTTGAAGCCAGAAAGAGGATTGCTCACTTCGTCACAAATTCTGATGTTCACTCCTACACTGTTGTTCCGGTTAAGGGTGACGAAAAAACGCTGTCAACAATAAAATCAAAAGCTAAAAAAGAGGGTTTTCTGCTTGGAGAAGGGTATGGTCCTTTCAAGCCGTTAACGTTCAGGATAGCAAACTTCCCGGCTATTCGTAAGAGTGAAATCAAAGCGCTTCAGAAATTCCTTGCCTCATGGTAGCCGGCCGGGCGCTGTGGGCATGGTCGATTTTTGTAATTTGCGCGCCATGAACCTGAAAGAGATTTTTTCGGTTACACTGATTTTGTTTTCCGTCATTGATATCCTCGGATCAATTCCATTCATCATAACCATTCGCAGGCGGGAAGGAACAATCCAGGCAGGAAAGGCATCATTGATATCTGCCGGACTAATGATCGCGTTTCTCTACCTCGGTGTTTCTATTCTGCAACTGTTCGGTCTCGACATTCCTTCATTCGCGGTAGCCGGATCGATTGTCATCTTCATTGTGGCTATGGAAATGATACTTGGTATTACCTTATTCAGGGAAGATCCCGACAGCAAAGGTTCAGGATCTATAGTTCCATTGGCTTTCCCTCTGATCGCGGGAGCGGGAACGCTGACTACAATTCTTTCGCTTCGCGCCGTCTATCATGAAATCAACATTCTTATCGGCATACTTCTTAACGTTATTTTCGTTTACCTTGTGCTGAGGTCATCGGTTTGGCTGGAACGTGTCATCGGTAAATCGGGCTTCGCAGTTCTGCGACGCGTCTTTGGTGTGATCCTGCTTGCGATTGCCGTTAAGATTTTCAAGACCCACGCATTATGATCAAAATCTATACGGATGGTGCAGCTCAGGGGAACCCCGGACCGGGAGGTTATGGCGTAATTCTGAAGTTCAACGATTTTGTAAAGGAGCTCTCGGCGGGTTATCGCCTTACCACGAATAATCGCATGGAGTTACTTGCGGTGATACGCGGTCTCGAGGCGCTTCGTAAAGAAGGTATTCCCGTTACCATTTATTCCGATTCTGAGTACGTCATCAACGCTGTTGAAAAGGGCTGGTTGTGGACGTGGGAAAAGAAAAACTTCAAGGACAAGAAGAACGTCGACTTATGGTTGAAGTACATTCCGCTTCATCGCAAATACAAACCAAAATTCGTTTGGGTTAAAGGCCACGCCGGACATCCGGAGAATGAACGGTGCGACTATCTTGCTGTAACTGCGGCAAAAGGATTTGGTCTTCTCGTCGATAACGAATATGAGCGAAGTAATCCCGGAATGTTCTGATCGTTAAAGCTCGCGTTCATCAAGACTGATCCCCAATGCTTTCAATTCGCTGAGAACAGGTTCATAAAACTCGGCCTTGACCGGAATCACAACACCCCTGCTTTGAATCTTTCCGGTCAGCAGAAGTTTCGCGGCTATCGCGAGAGGCAATCCTACGGTCTTGGCCATTGACGTTTGTGAGCTGTCACCGCGGCTTACCATATTCGATACGATCGTTTTCGATTTACCGTTGAGGTTGTACACAAACTTGTGCTGCATTACGATGAGGTCGCGGTTTCCGATTGATAGCTTCCACCGCTTCGCCAGGATATGCTCAAGTATCTGCGCCGGTGATCCCGCATTCAGTCCCACCAATTCATCACTAAAGAAACCTGACCATTCGAGTTTTCGCAACGCCTCAAGAGACGACACTCCGGTTTGCGCAGCGATCCGCGTGGTGATTTCGCTTTCCTTGTACTCGCCATGGAGGAATGAGCTGATAAACCCACGATGCGTCATCGCACCAACATTTTCCATTTGATACGTATCATCACAACAACCGAGTTGAACGAGGATATTCCATGCTTCACAAAATCCTTTAAAGCGCAACGTGCCACGCAACATTGACTGAACGCCGTCCAGACCATACGTTGTGATGTACTTTAACGAATCGCGGTTCGCATAACCTTCAAAAACACCGGCTCCGGGCACGGTTACTTCAGTAAGCTGACGAAACAATTGCTGATACGGGATATATCGATACCGGCCATTATTCAGATACTTTGCAGTACCCTGCCCCGCCATCACGACATTTCTCGGATTCCATGTAAAGCGGTATCGCCATGGATTATCGGGATCTGATGTCGGATCGATGAGTCCGCCGGTGAATGATTCAAAGCTGACTATCTCGCCCCCTTGTGATTTTATCCTGTCGATTACCTGCATTGCACTCATGTGATCAATTCCCGGGGCGAGGCCGCATTCGTTCAGGAAAAGCAGGTTATTCTCAACGGCATGACTATGATACGTCGACATCTCGTCGCTGACGTAGCTTGCGGTAGCGAGGTGTTTTTTCAGGTCAAGGCAGTGTTTCGCCACAAGATGATGATATGTCGCAGGCAGCATCGAAATGACGATATCT
>JAEZDW010000108.1 GCA_023417955.1 Bacteroidota bacterium | reverse complement strand
AGCTGCCGGGGATATTCGTTAATATTACGATGCCAAAATAAAACATTTTTAAGTCATATTATTTCAAACCAAAAACCGATAATTCGTTGATCGAAAAAACCGTAACGCTCGAAAACATTTCCCTGATAGATTTCCTTGGCGTCGAGAACAAAACTATCGATACCCTCGCAGCAGCTTTTCCCAAAAGTCGGATTGTATCGCGTGGAAACCAGATTCATATAAAAGGATCGACTTCCGAGATCGTCCAGATTGATGACATTCTGAACGCGCTCATCGATCATTATCATAAGTACGGCCGTGTAACGGAAGAAAACGTCCAGAAATACATTTCGCGTGAACAGGAGATGGCGTTGCCGGATCAACGCCAGAACGGTGGCGAAGACGTCATCGTCTATGGCACGAAAGGCGCGCCCATCAAACCGAAAACGGTTAACCAGCAAAAGCTTGTTGAACTGGTAAAAGACAACGATCTTGTTTTTGCCCTCGGGCCGGCAGGTACCGGAAAGACATACATTTCGGTGGCTATGGCAGTTCGTGCGCTTAAGAACAAGTCCGTCAAGAAAATCATTATCACCAGACCAGCTGTTGAAGCAGGGGAGAACCTCGGTTTTCTCCCTGGCGACCTCAAGGAAAAGATTGATCCGTACCTGCGACCCATATACGATGCGCTGAATGACATGATCCCCTACGAGAAGCTTCAGTATTACATGGAGCGCGAGATCATCGAAATTGCTCCGCTCGCCTACATGCGTGGACGGACTCTGAACAATGCATTCATTTTGCTGGACGAATCGCAGAATACAACGCCGATGCAAATGAAGATGTTCCTTACCCGTATGGGGCCAGATTCAAAGATGATTATCACAGGCGATGCAACGCAGATCGACTTGCCGGGTAAACAGCGTTCGGGGCTGAAGGAGGCGATGCGAATTCTGCAAGGCGTTAAGGGTATCGGATTTATCGAACTGTCGGAGAAGGACGTTGTTCGGCACAAACTTGTTCGCGAGATCATTGAAGCATATTCACGGGACAGCTCAGGCAAGGATACGGAAGAACAGAGTTCCTGAGCATACCCGCACCGTTGTATATAAGTTGAACCGGGCACCGTGCCCAGAAACCGTTAGCTATGTTCTACTGGATTCCTTACGCGTTCGTCAGGATCACAACTGCTTTCACCGGCGGAATTATCCTGAATATTGCTTTCCCCGATATTTTAAAAACGGATACTGGCTTCCTGCTGGTGTTCCTTTTAGCGATGATATATTTCTTGATAGTAGTCGTCAATGAACGTCGTCGTCGTTATGTAGTCAACCCCGGTTTTACTGGACTAGCGTTGGTATTCCTTTGTGGATATATGAATACTGCACTTCATCGGGAAGACCAGCGTGAAGATCACTTTTCAAAATCCGAACATATCACATGCTATTCAGCAATAGCGATTGGTCAGGCAGAAGAGAAATCGAATTCCTGGAAGCAAGTGCTTAAGGTGCGCGCCATATACGACAGCGGACGCTGGCGTCGCGCCTCAGGACGCGTGATGGTTTATTTTTCGAAGACCGAAGCCGGGGAAAGTTTTCGTTACGGTGATGTGCTGCTGATCGGAGGTACCCCGAGCGTTGTACCAGGGCAGACGAATCCTGGACAGTTTGATTACCAGCGTTATTTATCATGGCGAAATATCTATCATCAACATTACGTGCGACAGAATGAGGCAATTCTAATATCGTCCGATCCGCCCAGTGCCATTTTGGACTATTCAATCAAAGTTCGCACTGGTGCACTCACCGTTCTTGAGCGATATATTGCTGGTGATCGCGAACGCGCCATAGCACAAGCCCTGGTACTTGGTGTAACGGAAGATATCGACAACGACCTTTCGGGGGCTTATGCAGCGTCAGGTGCGATGCATGTACTCGCTGTGTCAGGATTACACGTTGGCATTCTGTATATGATCATCGCCTTCGTACTTGCCCCGCTCAAGCGAATTCCGGGTGGAAAGTGGATTTTTATGTTCAGCAGCGTTTGCCTGCTGTGGATTTACGCGTGCGTAACCGGACTTTCACCGTCAGTATTACGGGCCGTTACAATGTTCTCGTTTTTTGCACTGGCCCGACCGTTGAACTATCGGACCAATATCTTCAATACATTGGCATCGTCGGCCTTTTGCCTTTTATTGTACGATCCTTTCTTAATTGCATCCGTTGGATTTCAGTTGTCGTATATGGCTGTGGTTGGAATCGTTTGGCTCCATCCGTTTTTGTACCAGCTCTGGGAACCCGAGAGCAGGATATTGGATGAAATCTGGAAGATCAGTTGTGTATCCATCGCTGCCCAGTTAGTTACTACGCCGGTGACCTTGTTTTATTTCCACCAGTTTCCGAATTACTTCATCGTCGCGAATTTGTTTGTGATTCCATTGGCGTTTGCTGTGCTCGCCGGCGGCCTTGCCTTACTTGCCTCGGGATGGCTCGAATCCCTTGCTGAAATAGTGGGATGGGCAGAGAACAAATTAATATCCATCCTGAATTACCTCGTCTTTCAGGTTCAGGAGCTGCCTTACTCAGTAAGCTCCGATATTCAGATTTCAATGCCGCAATGTTTGCTGTTGACAGCCAGTATCATCACATTGATGCTCTTCTTACAACTGAGGAATCGGAAATGCCTCGTGGCTTCCTGGATCTTCATTGTTGGATTCGGGATCGATTCGTGGTATCAAAACAATACCGCTTCCGGATGTCGTCTAATTGTGTACAATTTGCGCGGTGGAGCCTTTGACCTGATTGAAAACGGAAAGGTCTATTCATTTCTTGATTCAACAATTCGTGATGACCGAAAGACGGCTGATTTCAATATTAATCCTGCCCGGAGGTTGTATGGTGGAACTATTATTCACCCTTTGGAAGGCCAGGAGTTTGTGCGGAATCTGAAATGTGGCAAACTCATCGGAGTAAGGGATCGTACTATCTTATATCTCGACAGGGTCGCGCAAATTGAGGAGTCGGTCACGGTAGATTTCCTGATTCTTTCAAAAGGTGTTTCACGCGGAGCGGAAGCGCTTTTGAGAAAAATTAGGGCCGGCACCGTTATTCTTGACGGGAGTTATTCATATTTTGTAGCTAATAAAACCCTTCACTCATTGCCTGAACAGCTTCGTGCGCATTCCGTGGTTCACCATGGTGCGTTTGAAGCAAAATTCTGATTTATGGAATACATCGATTACACATCCCGGGATCGCATCGGATACATTACAATTAACCGGCCGGAGAAACGCAATGCGCTGAGCGATGGCCTGGTTCAGGAACTCAAAGATACGCTTTCTTTGGCTGAGCGCGACGATTCCGTAAAAGTGGTAGTGCTGCAGGCCCGTGGCGATGTATTTTGTTCCGGCGCAGATCTCGCATATCTGCAGGAAATGCAGAACAATTCCTACGAGAAGAATCTCGCCGACAGCGAGCATCTGAAAGAATTGTTTTACCAGATATACACGCTGGATAAGGTTGTAATAGCCAGCGTTCAGGGCCATGCAATTGCTGGTGGTTGCGGGCTCGCCACCGTGTGTGACTTTTCTTTTGCTGTTCCTCATGCTCAATTCGGCTACACGGAAGTGCGGATAGGATTTATTCCGGCAATTGTAATGGTGTTCCTACTGCGTAAGATTGGTGAAAGCAAAGCGCGCCAACTACTCTTACAAGGCGATACGCTTACTGCGGAACAGGCAAAACAGTTTCGCCTGATTAATGATATCGTACCGCCTGAAGAGCTCGAAACACGAGTATTCGAGTTTGCGCAGAAGTTGATCACGTCAAATTCGGCAAATTCGATGCGGCTTACAAAGAGGATGATCGCAGAGCTTCATAGTATGTCGCTGACGGATGCACTTGATTACGCTGCAAAAATGAATGCTGAAGCTCGTGGAAGCGAAGACTGCAAAAAAGGCATCGCTTCATTTCTCAGAAAAGAGCGTATCATTTGGTAAGTAGCGATCCGCTTACCGCCACACCATGAAATTCCCTATCTTCGGAAATTTACTCCGTGGAAAGTCCTGTTTCCATATTAAAAAAGTATTGGCGGTATGACCAGTTTCGGCCGTTGCAGGAGGATATTGTCAATTCCGTTCTTGCCGGGCAGGACACACTTGCACTGCTTCCAACCGGTGGCGGGAAATCTGTATGTTTTCAGGTACCGGGTCTGATTCTCGACGGAATCTGCATCGTAGTATCGCCACTCATCGCGTTGATGAAAGATCAGGTTGAGCAGCTAAAAAGACGCAACATCCTGGCTGCGGCAATCTATTCAGGAATGAGCCGCGCCGAAATCGACATCGTCCTCGACAATTGCATTTACGGGCCTGTCAAGTTTCTGTATGTATCGCCGGAACGTCTGAAGACTGAAATTTTCGTGGCCCGCTTCCAGAAAATGAAAGTCGGACTTATCGCTATCGATGAAGCGCACTGCATTTCCCAATGGGGTTATGATTTTCGACCGCCGTATCTTGAAATCGCCGCACTGCGTGAGATCAAACCCGACGTTCCGATGATTGCCCTTACAGCAAGTGCAACGGCACAGGTACAGGACGACATTCGTGACAAGCTTGCTTTCCGTCCGGGTAACAACGTCTTCCGAAAATCCTTTGCCCGTGATAATCTTTCGTTTGTTGTTCGTAAGACGGATACGAAGGAGAAGAAGCTCCTGGAAATCCTGACTAAGGTACGCGGCTGTGCAATAATCTATGTTCGCTCCCGCAAGGCAACACAGGAGATTGCCGAATGGCTGCAGCGAAAAAGGATCAGTGCAAATTATTACCACGCTGGGTTATCCATGGAAGAACGCACAAAACGACAGGACGACTGGATTCACGACCGCACACGCGTGATGGTATCGACGAATGCGTTCGGAATGGGAATTGACAAGCCCGATGTGCGTATTGTAATTCACCTTGACCTGCCTGAAAACCTCGAGTCGTATTACCAGGAGGCCGGGCGCGCTGGCAGGGATGAGAAGCGTGCATACGCAGTGGTGCTTTATAACGATACTGACGTAGCTAACCTACAGCGTAAAACAGAACAAGCCCATCCTGAGCCAGCTGTGTTGAAGAAGATTTACCAATGTCTGGCAAACTACTTCCAACTCGCAGAGGGTGGTGGTGAGGGGCAGAGTTTTGATTTTGATCTGCACAAGTTCAGTGAAAAGTTCAAAGTTCCCGTATCTGAAGTTTATAATGGATTGAAGAAGCTGGAAGAGGAAGGAATCATCGGGTTTAATGAGAGTTTCTACAGTCCTTCGCATTTGTATCTTTTGATGGACAAAGGTCAGCTTTATCAATTTCAGGTAGCCAACGCGAAGTTCGATCCGGTAATAAAGATGATCCTTCGTCTTTACGGCGGCGAATTGTACGGAGGCACGGTAAGAATATCCGAGTCCTATCTCGCATCTGCATTACACATTACCCTTGCTGAAATGTCGGCAACACTGAAACATCTTCACGAGTTGCGTGTGATTCATTACGAACCGATGAATGATCGTCCACAATTGACCTTTGTGTTGCCACGCCAGGATGCCAGTCGGCTTCCACTAAACACCAGACGTCTGCAACAAAGGAAGGAACTTATTACGAGGAAGATGGAGGCGATGGTTGAATTTGTAACGTCCACGCATCTATGCAGGATGGTGATGATTCAGCAGTATTTTGATGAACAGACAATTCGCCCATGCGGCATTTGCGACGTGTGTATAGCCTCCCGCAAGCGGGAAAACGCCTCAGCGCTTGAAGGCATGAGAATTGAAGTCTTGTTGATAGTAAGAAAGAATCCGCTCACCCTGGAGCAACTGGAGGAGATCATTGCGCCCGCTGATCAGGAACTATTCATTGACGCTGTCCGTGAACTGGTTGACGAAGGCATGATGGAATATGACGATGTCTGGCGGTTGAGGGTAAGGTGAGTCATTAAAACGAGAGGTGTTGTCAACTGCCATGCGACTTCAGGGACGTCTGAATATAATACGATTAATCATTGCCACGCTGTGCATCACATTGGCATCGGGCTGCACATTCTCCCGTTACGCGCGAAAGTCGTATGAGCGCGCCCAGGCAATGAAACCATTCGACGCGATCATTGTGCCTGGGCTTCCTTATGACAAAGAGAACACTTCCTCAATGCTGGAGTTGCGCATGTTATGGGCAAAACACCTTTATGAGCAGGGCATCGCGCGCAACGTCATCTTTTCCGGAGGGGCGGTTTACACCCCCTTTGTTGAGAGTGTCGCTATGAAAACGATGGCCGATTCAATGGGTATCCCTTCGAACAGAACATTCTGCGAAACCGAGGCAGAGCATAGCACCGAGAACGTTTACTATTCATTAAAGGTGGCCGAGGGGCTGGGCTTTGAAAAAGTGGCATTGGCTACGGATCCGTTCCAGGCCGTTATGCTGCGCAGGTTTATCCGAAAGCACACCCCGGCAATTGAGGTTATCCCACTGGTTTTCAATAAGATCGACCCGGATAATTTTGAGTTGCCCGCGATTGACACTACAGCAGCATACCGAAAAGATTTTGTATCGATAAAGGAAAGGGAGGGATTTTTTGAGCGCATCCGACACACTTTTGGCAAGCGCGTAAAGGAGGAAAAAAAGCTTGAAGCGAGCAAGAAGGAAAGATATTCGACCAATTAATTTTGTTTCCTTATCTTGACAAGGATCTGATCCTCCATGGCACTTATATATCATATTGCTGACCAGAACCACTGGGAAAAAGCACAGTCAAGCGGACTTTACGTTCACCCTACACTCCATAGTGAAGGGTTCATTCATTGTTCAAAAGACTCACAGTTAGAAGAAACCGCAAACCTTTACTTTTCAGGCAGCGAAGACATCCTGATACTCTATATAGATCCCGATCGTCTAAACGCGGAGTTGGTATATGAGATGTCGTCGCGTGGTCATGAGTTTCCTCACATTTATGGACCCGTGAACATCGAGTGCGTCGTCAAAACAAAGAAGTTGAAACGCCGCGCCGACGGGAAGTTTAAAATCAGACTGTGACACATTGCCCTCCCTTGCCGTGGCGGTGACGAAAAGGCTTGCATGTTAGACGTCACCCCTTGTTCTGAAGATAAATCCGATGAAATAGCGAGAACCTCACAACATGCCTGCTGAAGTACTCGTCTTGCCCAAGTCGTCGCTGATTGATGAACATGTATCCACCTTCAACTGAAAGTTTTCGGCTGAAAATGTATTCTAGATTTGCATAGATTCGGTTTTGATCGTAGACGCTTCCCTATGATTCAGCATGATTTCATCGCCTATCCGAAGATTGGCAATTGTGCTCCCTTCATCGTCTGTCTTCACCGGTATCTGCAGTTGCAAACGATATCGAAATCTGATGTAGAAATCTGAATCGGAAAAAACACTCTCCTCCCGGTCTGCCTGCAGGAAACGTTTGTCAATTCGTACACGCTGGTGTATATACCAACGCCTGACTGGCAGTTCGACGCTGCCTTCTACGACGGGTCTGATTTCGCTGGTGGGGCGACGCGGTCCGCTCTCCGGCACTACTGCATAATTCATCGAATACGTCAGCCCTGCGCCGAAGTCGAACTTTTGTACTTTCCTGTGGCCGCGACTATGTATGATCAGTTGGTTTTGGATATCATGCGAAAAGAATCGCCTGTTATCGATTTCTGTTGTCCAGTATGTACGTGGAGTAAAAAACAATGTGTTTTGATAACGAAGCCAATAGAGGCTTTGGTGATGACGTATCTGCGACGTCGCGAACAACGGGCTGAGCAAGGCCGTGAGGAGGCACAAGAGTTTTGTCACCGCTTTACAGAGTCAAAAGTTCCCGTGCATTTTGCAACGCAACGCGTGACGGGTTTGCGCCGCCAATCATCTTCGCGATTTCTTCAACACGTTCGTCACCTGTAAGAGGCTTGATTGCACTCATGGTCTTAGAGGCCGAATTATCCTTATAGACAAAATAATGCGCGTCTCCTTTTGCGGCAATCTGTGGCAGGTGACTGATTGTGATGATTTGGTGCCGGGCCGACATTGCCTTCATCATGCTCCCCAACTGGATTGCGATCTCACCGGAGATACCACTGTCTATTTCGTCCAGCACCAGCGTTGGCATGGCGGTCTTTTCTGTCATGATGTACTTAATACCAAACATAACGCGTGAAAACTCACCACCAGAGGCAACCTGGGCTAACGGACGAAGCGCGATGCCTTTGTTTGCGCTGAACAGAATCTCGGGCCGGTCCGTTCCGTTCGGGCCGGGTTCCGTTTCGTCTATGACAATTTGAACTGATGCTTCAGGAATGCCGAGCTCTTTTAGCAAAGCAATCAGTTGTTTCGAAAGCGGTTGCGTCGTCTTTTGTCGCGACGTGCGCAACCGGACAGCTACTTTCTTAAGATTACCTTCGGCCGTGCGTAATGCAGCAGCAGATTTGTCGAGGGCATCGTCTAGATTTGAAGTAAGTGAATCTTTTTCTTCAAGAGATTGCTGAAGAGCAAGCAACTCTTCAACAGTAGCCAGGCGATGTTTTTTCAGAAGACGATAAATCGTACTCAGTCTTTCCTGGACAAACTGCAGTCGTTGTGGGTCAAACTCAACGTTTTCCTCTTCCCGTTCAAGTTCCTGGGTTACATCCTCGAGGTCGATTTTAAGACTTTCTACTCTGCTAAAGATTGCTGAATAGTTGTCAGAATAAGAGGCAATTGTCTGTAGTTGTGATCGGACTTCGCCTAATCCCCCCGTTAATGAAAAGTCGGCACGTGAAAGCAGGTCGAGAATTGCTGTCAGTCGTGACTTTATTTCTTCCGCGTGTTCGCGGACTTTCAGTTCCTGTTCAAGTTCCTCCTGTTCGCCTTCGCGCAGTGTGGCCTGGCGTAGTTCATCCAGCTGAAACCTGATGAAGTCCGCTTCCTGTCTCAGTGTTTCTGCCTGCGACCGCAATGTTTCAAAATGTTGTTTCGCCTGTTGAAATGAAGTCCATGCATTGGCGTACTCATCGCGCAGTTTTTCGTTTCCGGCAAAGGAATCAATCAGTTGGAGTTGAAACTGATGGTTGCCCAGCTGAAGTGTTTCGTGTTGTGAATGGATATCCATCAATTGCGTACCAAGGCGTTTCATTACGTCCAGCGTAACGGGTGTGTCGTTGATGAACGCGCGCGATTTACCACCAGGACTTATCTCACGGCGCAGAACTGTGGTATCATCGTAGA
>JAEZDW010000037.1 GCA_023417955.1 Bacteroidota bacterium | reverse complement strand
ATGGTTGCTGTGTTTGAAGTCAGTCCGCCATTGTCATTCACGCGGTACGTTACCGTGGCCGCTCCGTTGTAATTAAGCTCAGGCGTATAGGTTACATCTCCCGACGCATTCACACTCCAGGTTCCGTATTCATTGCTGAAGCTGTTCTGAATTCCTGCTGTGGCAGGATCGAGATCAACAGTAGCAGCATTAATTGAACCATCGACATCCGTATCATTCGACGTCACATTGAATGTAACCGGTGTGTCTTCGTTAGTGGAAGAGTTATCGTCTACTGCAACAGGTGCATCGTTAACCGGGTTAACCGTAACCGTGATGGTTGCAACATTCGAACTCAACCCCTGATTGTCATTAACCCGATACGTTATGATAGCTGTCCCATTGAAATCCTGCAGTGGTGAAAATGTCACAACGCCATCCGAATCCACCGCCCAGTTTCCCTCCGGGGTTGTTATGCTGTTCTGAATTCCGGCAGAACCGGTATTTAAATCAACAGTAGTTCCAATCAAGGTTCCGTCGACATCACTGTCATTTGCGAGAACAGTGATGGTTACTGGCGTGTCCTCATCGGTAACGGTGGTATCATCATTTGCAACCGGCGCGTCATTGATTGAGACAACAGTAATCGTTACAATGCCAACATTGCTGACTGCACCCAGATTGTCATTGATAGTATACGAGATACTTGCCTCACCATTGAAGTTCAATACCGGCACAAACGTCAGCAATCCGGATGCGTCAACTGACCAGGCCCCTTCTGGTGTCGTCAACGTGGTCTGCTGACCGGCAGTAGTCGGATCAAGATCCACGCTCGTAATAACAATCGTACCGTCACTGTCCGTATCGTTCGCGACGATGTTAAGAGAAACCGAATTATCTTCGTTGGTGGATTCACTGTCGTCATTTGCTATCGGGCTATCATTAACATCCACCGAAATGGTCGCGACGTTCGACGTCACGCCTTCATCGTCATTAACGCGATAAGTAGCCGTGGCGAGTCCGCTGAAGCCGATTGCGGGGAGGTAGGTAACGTTGCCTGAGGCATCGACGGACCAGGTACCCGCAGCGTTGGTAAACGAATCCTGAATTCCGGCCATTCCCGGATTCAGGTCAACAGTTGCAGGATCAATAGTTCCATCACTGTCGGTATCATTAGCGACGACATCAATCACAGCCGGCGTTACCTCGTTGGTCGATGCATGATCGTCGTTTGCTACAGGTATCGCATCGCGCCAGTCGCGGTCTCTGCCGGGATCCTCCACATCCGGATAACTCATCGGTGTAGTACCGTTCGACGGGTTGGTTGCAACGTCGTTAACGTCATAGTTGTCCAGAAGACCGTCATTGTCATTATCACCAGTTCCTGCACTGATTTCACTTCCGTCAATAATGCCATTACCGTTGGTATCCCACCCTTCGATGTAGTCAGGCTTACCGTCGTTATCACTGTCAGTATCAATGTAGTCCGGCTGGTCAACTCCATCGCTGTTCACAGGCTGGATTCCATTGTTCGGTGCACCACCGAAGGCTGAATCGTTATTGTCGAATGCGTCGTCGAGGCCATCGTTGTCAGAATCTACTCCGGATGCAGGTACGAAGGCGAATGTGGCCTGACCTTCGATCAAATCAGGTATGCCGTCATTATCAGAGTCGATATCAAGGTAGTCGGGACTGCCATGATTGTCAGTGTTGCGAAAACCCAATGCGGGCAATGCGTCAATGCTGTCACTCCATCCGTCTGCACCAAGGCTGCCATCAGGAATACCATTGTTATCAGTATCAGGGAATCCTGCTTCGATAAAGTCGATAATGCCATCGCCGTCGGAATCTATGTCTACGAAGTTCTGCAGCGAGTCGCCATCGCGGTTATCCTGAGGATAGCTTTCAGGTCTTCCGTTGTTGTTCGTATCTGCGCCGGTAGTGGTGATTGGCGTTCCGGATGCTCCGGGATTCGGGTCGTATACATCAAGCAATCCGTTGCCATTTGAGTCGGTTTGTGAATCAACGAGTCCGTTGTTATCATTGTCGACCCCTCCCGCTTCAATAATGTCAGGTATTCCGTCGTTGTCGGAATCAAGGTCAAAAATATTGGGAATGCCATCGCCATCGGTGTCGACATTACCCAGTCCGTTACCAGACCCCGCTCTCCCGGTATTGTTGGCATCGACGTTCTGAGAAAGGCCGTCGTTATCAGTATCGGTGAAATTATCGATACGGCCGTCGCCGTCGACGTCAACTCCAAACGCTTCAATCACGTCAGGGATTCCATCGTTATCCGAATCGAGATCAAATGCATTTATGATACCATCAAGGTCATTGTCATAGATGTCATTGATTCCGTCGCCATTGGTATCCACCCATGGCGGGAGCCCGGGACCCGGTGTCATATCGCGGAAGTTGGCTATACCGTCCCCGTCATTGTCAGCAGTTGGGTCGTAACCACCTGATTCAAGCACATCCGGAATGCCGTCGTTGTCATCATCGAGGTCTACAAAATTGGCAATGCCGTCGCCGTCTGTATCGGTACAGTTAAGCGATCCAACAGGAATGCTAATAGTCTGACTGCATCCGGCTACCGTTACGGTTAAGCTATACGTTCCCGCCTCGTTGGCGATGATGGACGTATTAAAAGACGGACTGGATCCTGTATTCGTCGCGGTTCCTGCTGCACCCGAAGGCGTAACCCAGGAAAACACGGGAGAACCGGAAGGAACATCAACCGGAACATTAAGCGTAACGGTATTCGGCAGGCCTGTTTCACAAAAGAATGCATTGACTGGTGTAACGGTACCTATAGTGAAAGGTCTGTTACTGTTTTCAAAAACGAGACAGACCTGGCTTTTAATTCCGAATTCATTTTCCGCGACAAGGCTTATGGTCTCCGTTGCGCAGGGCGGTGCGCCCGGATGCATCGTATAAGTAACACACGATCCGGAAAACGTTACGGTGCCTTCCGTGCCGGGTCCACCCCAGCCGTCAGTCGTCGCACTCGTAATAACGTTATTGGCGCCACAACCTGTCAGAATCACACAGTGGTTATGGGCAACACCCGGCGCTACCTGGCCTGCAATGTAATAGTTAGTTGTCTGCAGGGTTTCGGGATCAAGGATTTCAATTGATTTTTCGTAGTTGGAAAAGAACGCATAGTTACCAGTTCCGCCAGTACGTGAGTTTATGCCAATGTGAAATTTCTCATCACTCGTTACGCGGTTATTGGTTCCTGCGGGCGCGATATTCGCGTCAAGGAATACCACATAGGAATAGCCCGAATTCCCGATCACGTTTGCCTGACTTGCAGACAGGGGTCCTGTACCATCGGGATCAATGCTCGCCGCGTACGTTGTGTAAGGCTGGTTGCGGAATCGTAACGAAGAAAGCCCTGACGTCGGTACAATGACGAAGGCAGAACTGTTTGTTCCGGGGCGTTCAAAGTCAAGTTGTTTACTGCCAATACATTCATTTATGGGCGGCAGAATATCCATCCCAAACTCACTGGTACCGTAGGCACTGGCGTGATAGACATAAATCCGTTTGTTGGCAGCAATATGATATGCTTTATAATTCGTGTTGTCGAAGTAATAAGTGAAGTGTTGACCTGCATTCAACGTTGTGGGTACTGTACGTCCCCTGCCATCCGTTCCCCCTGACGTTCCATTTACGGTAAACGTTGTTCCGTTTTCGATGGCAATCAAGACTACATAATCTCTTACGCTGGTATTTCCACCATCGATGGCGATGTAATTGGTCTCGAGTGCCTGCGTCGGCACCAGTTGATGAAACCCGCCGTCCTGGTCACTACCCTGCGATGTCGGGGTATGTTGCGATCCTGAATTGACAACTACATCCTTATCGGCTGTTACGAGAATACCCGTCACGGTATGATCTTCACGCATTGTTGCAATCATGTATGACTCTCCGCGGTTAAGCGTAACGTGAATAGTACGGTTTGCGGGCAGCGTAAGTTCGGAAGTTGTGTTGTTGGCGCCAGATGTGAGGCTGATATTTACGATGGTACCATTTGCAAGCGCTGCCGTGGAGGGAATTTTGAATGAAACGGAGGTGGCATCTTCAGTTGCCATTACAGAAACAAAGTGCCGCTCATACGCGGAGCCCGCCCCTGCGCTCATATCGGTCTGGCTAGCCGCATAAAACGAACGACCGAGCGATGCCCGGCCCTGAAGTTGAAGTAAGTCCTGGTTGTTTGAAGCCAGGAGTCGGTAAGCTGCCTGAAGTGGTTGGTCCGACGTAATGATGAGCCCCGCGTTTGGCAGGACCTTGTTAAGATCTTCGTTCGGCCGCAGGATTTGAGAAGTTGGAATCGGACTACCACTGACCGCAATGTTTACCGGATTAGCAACCGGAATATTTACAGTCTGAAGCAAGGTACCATTCGCCGATCTGATTTGTACCGTTGCCGCGCGGCCAAGTGTTGAAAGCACAAGGTCTTCCGTGTTGTAGTGGCTGGAACTATAAGAGCCACCTGCGCGGCTACCAAATATTGGTGGCATGTAGTAGGTGTATGGGGCAGTACACGAAAAGACGGTAGCACAACTTGGGCAGTCCGGATCCTGGCAGTCAATAAGGCCGTCACCGTCATTGTCGATTCCATCGACACAATTGGTTTCCTGCGCAAAGGCATACAATTGCGTGAGGATGAGGATGCTGGAAACAAGGAGTATTCTTATACTCATAAAAAGTCAGGTTAGCGATCGACGAACACCGGATATAACCGATGAACCGGAATTTCTTCCGACAGCCTGCTATGATCAAAATCTAATCCCTGACCGAAAAAGTACCTCTGAGGTCTGGAATGGGCCTTTTTGAAAATTCTAAAGATGGAATGGCTTCCTGAAACCGGATGATTTATCCTGATTTGGGAATAATGCTAAGTGTGTTACAAAGCTCGCAAAGAACTTATTGGACGGTAATCCTGACAAAATCCTGATCAGAATTCCCGTCCTTGTCAGTAATTCTCAGACGAAAACAATAGACGCCTTTACGCCTAACCGTCACGTTGGTCTGGGTTGAACGGGGATTTGCAATCGCCGCCGGTGGACCGCTAAGTTGCATCCACTCGCCTGTATACTTACTGACATCGTCACCCAACGTTTTACCATTTAAGAAGATGTCTTCAACAAAAGACACGACCTGATCCTGGCCGGCACTTACCTCAGGCAGAGATAAACCATTTCTTTTTCTCTTTTTGTGTTTCAGCATCCAGTTGTAAACATCTTCTCCATCCGTAGCAGGAACATAGGCGCGGTCCCAAACCTTGTGCTGAAGTCCATGATAAACTGTTAAACGCGCCTTCTCGCCATGTTTGGGTATGCATCGGTTTATAGAGTCAATCATAAAAGAATTCGTATGCAACGGTACCTGCGGATCGTTGTCCCCATGAAACGCCCAGACACCCACTTTCTCGCTTGCAATGACGTTGGCAAATGCGGGGTCGTTCCAGTGCGCACATATCGGAACTGCAGCAGCAAAAATATCGGGATGGGTTTGTATAGCAGAAAAGACTGCGCCACCACCAAGACTTAGTCCGGTCACATAGATCCGCTTTTCATCGACGCGCATGTTATCGCGCGCCCAGTTCACAACTTCCATAATATACGATACCGGCCAGTATTCATGATTACTCTTTAACTGAGGCGAGATAAGGATAAAAGGAAAATTGTGACCTTGGGCAACGAGTTCCGGCGGGCCAAGATTATCCAACCAGTAGCTTTGGCTTTCTATAAGATCCGGCTGCCGCGAATCAATACCACGCTCGCCAATGCCGTGAAGAAAAATGACTAGTGGATACTTTTCCGAATTCGTATAGTAATTAGGCGGCACATATTGGAGCATCCCAATACGACTGTCAGGTGTAACCCAAAAGCGTTGCCGATTAACGGTACCGGTATTTAGCAAGATGAGCGCCGATACAATACCCGCCATCATAAGGAGCCCTCTGACCGATCGGGTAGCTATCCGTCGTGTTGTAATTGCAGTAGTTGAAGACCGGAAGAAATACCGTAGTCGGGCAACCATAGAATAAGTATTCGTCTCTGAACGCGTCCAGAGACGGACAGCAAATATTGGTGCCAGTTGTTGTGCGCTACCGCGGGTCTTGTTGGGCCCGGTCGCGGTGTCTGGAATTCCACATATCCATATACATCTTCCATTCCCCGTCGGCGCTTCTCCGCCAAATGATATAATACTTCGCCGAAAACACCGGGCTGGCAGCATCTCTTTGTGTGAAGAAATAACCAAAGTCATGGATTTCGGACGGACTGTGGATGATCAACGTATCGGGTACACTCTTGTGCAGAAGGGGTATGCTTGTCGTTTTCCAAAATTCAAGAATCGCCTCTTTACCAATCACTACATCGCGTCCGGGTGCCATGAGTACGGCGTCGGCAGAGTAGGCATCACTCATTGCTTCGAAATCGCCACGCATATAATCCGCCGAGAACTTTGCAGAAAGCTCCGGAATTTTTCGTGCTTCATCGGCCTGCGCACATCCAACAACGGCGAGGGCGGCAAACCAAAGCGTAAGCAGTTTTCGCTTCATGACGTTTTTCCCAAAGGTACCGATTTCCTAAAAGGAGCTGGTAGCTGGTACCTGATTTTCAGGAACTCCAACATGTGTAATACTGACGTTAACCGCCTTGCAGACAGGCTTCGTGAGATTGAACGCACACACGCGCGGTTGTTTGCTTCTATCATAGAGTTTCAGATTCAATTGAGTATCTTAAAGGATAACCACGAAGAACTTCATTGTAAAAACCAGGAACTTCGTGCAATTCGCTCATTTGTTGCAGGACCGAAAAATACACCGGCTCCAATTCTTCGAAATTCTAATTCTGGTTGATTTCGTAGCACGACACAAACGATTGATCCCCTCTCGGACCATGCGAAAACATTCAATTAAAGCTTTTCCGCTTTCAGTTTCGCGACCAACCAAAAGACGTTATCTTTGAGGTTTGGCTAACCAACAAACTCGCTACCCCTCGAATGGCTGAACGGGTATATTTCAAAAATCTAAGTGCATTGCGTTTTTTGGCTGCCACCGCGGTGATATTTCACCACGTTGAACAGTACAAATTCTGGGCAGGTATTCCCAATGTCTGGGGGCATACAACGGTCGACGCTCTCGGTTCAAAAGCTGTATCCTTTTTCTTTGTCCTCAGCGGATTTCTCATAACGTACCTGCTGATGGCCGAAAGGACCAAAACAGGCCATATTTCCATTAAAGAGTTTTACGTCCGACGGATTCTTAGAATCTGGCCGGTCTATTATTTGGTCGTCTTCATCTGCCTTTTCGTGGTCCCGTTTATTTTCGACATGTCGCTGCTGGGAATTGACCTGTACGATAATAAATTTTGGTTGAAGGTAACCTTGTTCTTACTGGTTCTTCCCAACCTTGTCCGTCTTTTCGCTCCTTCTATTGCAGGCGCCAATCAGCTTTGGACTATCGGCGTTGAAGAACAATTCTATCTGGTGTGGCCGGTTTTCGTACGTGTATTTTTCCGTAAGCTAATCCTGTTTCTGATCCTATTCGTAATCGCAAAGTTTGCAGTCACCGCGGCTCTCGATTACTCAGGCGGAGACGAAGGCGGGCGCCTCAACATGGTGTTTCGTTTCTGGACGCAATTGAAGATCGAGCAAATGGGAGTTGGGGCACTCGGAGCCTGGGCACTTTTCTACCAAAGAAAGCGCTTGCTGACGTTCATTTTTCATCCGCTGACAATGATGCTCACAGTCATCATGTTTGGAAGTTTGTTCCTGCTGCCAATTCATCATTGGGCCGTCACCTACTTTGAGGCGTTCATCTTCCTGTCCATCATCATGAATCTGTCGGTGAATCCACGCGTTCGCGTTTCCCTGGAAGGTACGCTTATGACCACACTCGGAAACATATCGTATGGTATTTACATGTATCATACCTTGTGCATCACAGCATGTCTTTATTTATTGACCTCATTCGACTTAAACAACACTAACCTTCTCCTCTTTAATATACTGCTCTATACCGGCTCGGTCACACTGACCATTACTGTAGCATACTTCTCGTATGAATATTTCGAGAAAAGATTCCTGCGATTGAAGGAGCGATTCGTGATTATCAAGAGCGGAGCAACTACCGCAGAGCACGAGAAGGAACAGATTGGCGTAACTCAGCCGCGTCATCAGTGAAACGATGTCCTTTTACATGAATGGTAGGCATCACCATATTTAATGCGGTGTTCATCTGCTAACTTGTGTCACTTTAGCAAATCACCTCATGGTTCAAAAGGCGACGTTTCAATCCTTTACGCTGGTAGTCTTTTTTCTCACCATGTCTTTTGCCTCCAAACTCGCGGCACAAAACGGAGGTAAAGTTACCGGTGTCATTGTCGACTCGACGTCATCCAGACCATTGGCCTATGCTACGGTGGCGATATATAAAGAGCCAGGTCACACGCTTGCCGGTGGTGCAATCACTGACGACGATGGAAAGTTTACAGCTAATGTGCCATTTGGCACGCACAGCGCGGAAATCTCTTTCATCGGATTTGGCACCAAACAAATTTCAGTATTTACACTTGACGAAACCCGGCCTGCCCGAGATCTGGGCACTCTCCTGTTGGCACCGAATACGGATTTGCTGAATGAAGTTGAAGTACGTGGCGAGAAAAGTTCTATGGAGCTTTCGCTTGACAAGAAAATCTTTAACGTGGGCCAGGATCTCGCCAACAGCGGCGGTAATGCTACCGATGTTCTTATGAACATTCCATCGGTTGCTGTCGACCCGGAAGGTAACGTCCGCCTTCGCGGAAGTGATAACGTTCGTATACTCATCGACGGAAAGCCATCAGGACTTGTAAGCTTCAAAGGCGGCAGCGGCCTTCAGCAACTGCAGGCAAGTATGATTGAACGTATTGAAGTCATCACGAATCCCTCCGCGCGATACGAAGCTGAGGGCCTCGGTGGGATCATTAACATCGTTCTAAAGAAAGAAAAGAACAGTGGCTTTAATGGCTCATTCGACGTAATTACCGGCTACCCTGATAATCACGGACTGGCAGCTAATGTCAACTACCGACACAGGAAAGTAAACTTCTTTGTGAACTACGGAATCGCTTATCGCGACCAGCCCGGACGCGGGAGCATGTACCAGGAGGTTTACACGCCGGATGAAACATTCCTGTTGAAACAGACCAATCGTTCATTCGTGCGCGGGCTAAACAACAACATCCGCGGAGGTATTGACCTTTACTTTACCGAAACCAGCATACTAACAGGCTCATACCTCTATCGAAGGAGCGACGCCAAAAGAATCACCGATATCGTCTACCGCGACTACGCTGGCAGTGCCGACAACCTGCTCAGTTATACAACCCGCAGACAGGATGAAGATGAAATCGAACCCAATTCAGAGTACTCGTTAATCTACAAACGGGTCATGCCGGGAAAGGATCATCAATTCCTGGCAGAAGTAAAATACCTCGACAACTGGGAGAGCTCGGACCAGACATTCACACAATTTCATTTCAATCCCGACGACACGCCTGACCATTCAAAAGACCTCATTCAGAAATCACTAAACGACGAAAGTGAAAAACAACTGTTGTTTCAGGCCGACTACACACGACCACTACCGGGTGGTGGTAAGGTTGAAACCGGAATCCGCAGCAGCTTTCGTGACATGACGAATGACTTTCTCGTAACACAGCAAGATAATGAGGGCGAGTTCATACCACTTGAAAATCTCGACAACATATTCTTTTACGATGAAAATATAGTTGCCGCTTACGCGATTCTGGGAAAGAAGACAGGAATCGTATCCTATCAGGTCGGACTTCGTGGTGAATGGACCGATGTAAAAACAACGCTTGCCGAAACGGGTGAAGTGAACCCAAGAAAATACTCCAATCTTTTTCCGAGTGTGCACATAACGTTAAATCTGCCTGAACAAAACGACCTACAACTTAGTTACAGCCGGCGTATACGCAGACCGTATTATAATGACCTTAGTCCCTTCGTTACATTCTCCGACGAACGAAACTTTTTTAGCGGAAACCCGGATCTGAACCCGGAGTACAGCCACGTTATCGACATCGGTTACGCGCGTAACTATGAAGCCGGTTCCATCACTGCCTCAGTTTACACCCGCCTCACGACAGACAAGATAGAAAGTATTCGACTGGTTGAGCTGAATGGATTCTCCAACACACGCACGGAAAATCTAAATGGTGAAAAAGCATATGGTGTAGAATTGACCGGAACGATTGACCTTACGTCATGGTGGAGGCTCGACACCAATCTGAACTTCTTCTACGCTGATGTCGACGGATCGAATATTGTTTCGACTTACGCGAATACAACCTACAGCTGGTTCGCACGTCAGACGTCGCGTATCGCGTTACCAGCAAAGATTGATCTTCAGGTCAGAACAAATTATGAGGCGCCGCAGAAGACGGTTCAGGGCAGACGCAAATCTCTTTTCTACACCGACATCTCGTTGAGCAGGGATATTCTGAAAAGAAACGGCACAATTAACCTTACAACACTTGACCTGTTCAATTCAAGAAAATTCATGAGCACCGCCGAAGGAGCGACTTTCTTTTCCGATCGCGACTTTCAATACCGCCGGCGGCAAATCAACCTAACGTTCAGCTATCGCATCCGCCAGACGAAAGGACAGCGTCAGAAACGCGACATCGTCCCGACTGAATAGTCATCCTTCTGTCGGACTAAAGTATCCCAACATTTATTGATGAATCCCCACAGATGACGGAGACTATTTTCGAATGAGAAAAACGTTGCTCCAATTGGGTTACTTACCATGGGATCTTCTCTTCGTTGGGGCAACGAGTTCAAGAAATACGTGTTCCCAATCCCGCAACTCCAACGCGTGTTATCGAAGTCCTGAACCGAATACGAGGGCAACTCATAATTCGCATTTTTCACGTCGAAGACTTGATGTCGTTGATCGGTTAGTCTGATTTATCAATTCAAACCAGCGGCGCGGTACGAGATTTTCTATCCTCCGGTTAGAACAAAACTCAATTCGACATGGAAAGACTACAAGATAAGGTGGCCATCGTGACCGGTGGCGCAACCGGTATCGGCGAGGCGATCAGCAAGCTGTTTGCCCGCGAAGGAGCGTCCGTAATTGTGAACGGCTATCCTGAGGATCCCGTTAACGAAGTGGTAGACGAAATCAACAAAGCAGGCGGAAAATCAATCGCCTTTGTAGGTGACATTTCCGAAGAAGAAAACGCACGCGAGTGTATTGAACAGGCGAAGAAAAGCTTTGGAAAGCTCGACATACTTGTGAACAATGCAGGTGTCTTCCCTGAAGTCAATGAACTCGAAAGCTATTCAGTCGAGGCGTTTGAATATCTGCTGAAGAATAATATCCGTTCAGCATTCATGATGACCAAATACGCGATACCAGAGCTACAAAAGACAAAGGGGTCGATCGTTTCCGCCGGGTCGGAATCCGGCATGATTGGGCTTGCGCGAAACACGCCCTACGGTGGCACCAAGGGATTCATTCACGCTTTCATGAAAGGCGTCGCGATTGAACAAGCTCAACACGGTGTGCGTGCAAATTGTGTTTGCCCGGGGCCAATCGACACGGCGTGGACACATAAAGAAACGAGTCAGATGGAAAAACAGGATGAAAAGACTCTGGTGTCAGCAGTACCGCTAGGACGCCGGGGTACACCCGAAGAAGTCGCATATGTCTATCTTTTCCTTGCTTCAGATGAAGCCTCGTACGTTACCGGTGCGCTCTATCCCGTCGATGGTGGCACAACAGTCGCTAAAGGGCCTGTCGGTATGCAGGCTTCAAAAGAT
>JAEZDW010000018.1 GCA_023417955.1 Bacteroidota bacterium | reverse complement strand
TGTTTGAGCTTACCGAAACGTTAATCGGAATTTTCAAGCTTGGTGAATATCAGGGTGAACTCGCATACCTGCAGGCATTTCAAAATCTGGTTCTCGACTTCTTCAATCGCGATCGCAATGACCTCGGCGCGTTTCTCGAATGGTGGGAACTGAACAAACAAAAAAAGTCTATCCCTGTTTCAGGAAAGGTTGACGCGGTTCAAATCATGAGCATCCACAAATCCAAGGGATTGCAATTCCGTTATGTGCTTATCCCATTTTGTTCATGGATGCTTGATCACGATAGCTTCAAGGCGCCGCAGCTTTGGGTGAAATCAGATCATGGGTTGTTTCGAGACGCCGGTTATTTGCCTGTGAGATACAGTCCTACACTCGAGCGGACACATTTTCAGAGTTTTTATGAGGTGGAACGAATTCGAACGTATCTGGATAATCTCAACCTTTTGTACGTCGCGCTGACGCGGGCAGAATCGGGACTCACACTGTTCGCGCCGCATCCTTCAAACAAGTTTAATAAAAAAACGGCAGGGGCACTGTTGTACAGTGCTATCGAAAGTTCGCTGGATCTGACAGAACAGCTTAATAAGGATGATGGTGTTTTTTCTATCGGCGAAATTAGTAGTACAGGAATCGATGTACCGAATGCGCTGAACACGGTCTCACTGCGAACATATTCGGTTTCGACCTGGCGTGAGAAGCTCGTGATCAGAAAGAGCGCGTCCGGTTACTTTGAGTCCGACGACGAAGAAAGGAGAGAAAAGATCAATTACGGTATTCATCTGCACGCAGTGTTGTCGCGCATCCGCCACGAAGGCGAAATTGAAAGCGTCCTCGCTGAACTTGAAATGGCCGGATCGATAACTTCATTGGAACGTGTCGACCTCGCACATCGGCTTAAAGGTTTAATGGAAAACGAAAAGGTACGTTCGTGGTTTTCCGGTGATTGGGAGGTTCGGACAGAGGTTCCCATACTTTTGCCTGGTGGAGCAGAAAGCAGAGTCGACCGACTGCTTGTTGCGGGTAAGAAGGCTGTGGTTATCGATTTCAAAACGGGTGAGCCCATCAGGGCGGACCAAAAACAGGTGGCAGATTATCTTGAAACTGTAAGGCGTATGAATTTTGTCGAACTTGAAGGTTATCTGCTTTACGTCAGGACGGGTGAGATTATAGCTGTGGCACCTTCAAAAACGCGGATCTCAAAGAAAAAAGACGACAATCAGCTTGATCTTGGCCTTTGATTACTGGATCCGAATGAGATAAGCTTTAGGCCAGAGTTTCCCCGTAACGAGAAATGCGCGCGAGTTCTTATCGTATGCAATTCCGTTGAGGACATCTGCAGTAGGAAACTGGGCACGGATTTCATTGCCGAGACGCGACAAATCGAGTTTACCCACAACGGCACCGTTAACAGGATCGATTTTGATGATCCAGTTTGTCTGCCAGACATTCGCGTAGATATAGCCGTCAACATATTCCAGTTCATTCACCTCCTTTATTCTCATATTCTTATCTCTTACCTGGATCGTACGAATTACGTGTAAGTCCGTCGTATCGAGAAAGTGAATTTTGTCGGTGCCGTCACTAAGGATCAGGTTTTTGCCATCGTGGGTGAGACCCCAGCCTTCGTGAATTTTCTGATCATATGTAAATTCCTTTAAACGCTGATACGTTTGTGCATCGTAAACAAAGCCAATTCGATTCTGCCACGTGAGGTAGTAGAGCTTATTGTTCAATATGGTGATACCTTCACCAAAGAGTTCTTTGTTTAAAATGATCTTCTTATCGTGACTACCAGATGCAGGATCCACTTCTCCCACCCATGATTTGCCCGGCTGACCGGTGCTTTCAATGATCTTGTTGTTGTGAATGATAAGCCCTTGCGTAAACGCTTCAGCATCGTGAGGCAGGACACTCAGTACGGTATACGAAAGGAGAGTGGTGTCTTTTGGTCCCGTGGTGCTGCTTTCCTTGCGACTATCGTTGCACGATCCCATCAGGAATCCAAGTGCGATTACAAATGTGATGACAGATAAACTTTTCAAAACTTTCCCTTGCTATTCATTTCGGTCCCAAAAATCATAAATAAAACAACATGTTCCCCGGAAAAAGTTAACAAATTCCCACGCCGCAATAGTTCTATCGTAGAACCCTATTCGAGGCCGATCATCATGATCGCACCCCAGTAAATGGGTTCCGGGTATTCTGTACGAAGCTGCTTTTTAGCTTCAGTAAAGCTCTCGCGCCATTTTCCGCTGTTCAGGTATTTCTGATAGAAGTACAGCATTAGTTTTTCCGTGGCAGCGTCATCAACCTTGAACATACTCATGATCAGCAATTTTGCCCCTGCGTTAAGGAAGGCGCGCTGAAGACCATATACGCCTTCACCAGCTTGTACCTCGCCTAATCCTGTTTCGCAGGCACTCAATACAACAAGGTCTGTCTTGTCGAGGTTGAGACTCATCGCTTCATAAGCAGTTAATATGCCATTCTCAATGTTGTAGTTGAACTGCGTCTTTTCCATAACGTCACCCGCTCCTCTCAGTAGCAGGCCGGTTCTAAGGAGCGGATTGCGTGCGAGCTGCGCCTCATTGGGTTCCAAATCATCCTCGTCTGCAATCTCATCGTTCGCCTTGTAGAATCCATGTGTTGCTATATGGAAGATTTGCGGGCTGTTCAGCTCCTTGATTCGCTCCTCAGTCGCTGTTTCTTCAACATAGGTAGCCGTCGAATACCCCTTTTGCTTCAGCATGAAATCTATCTGACTTACTTCCCGTTCGGTACCAGGAAGTTGTGGAATACTGTTCTTTCCTCTCGTCGTAGCGTAAAATCTCGGGTTGCCAAAAATTGAGGCAGTCTTGTCAGCGCTCGATGCACGCGTTTTGACTTTCCGGAGGTACAGGTCTTTCGTATTGCTTACTAATATAACGTTGGAGTTGTCTATAATGTATTTCCCATCAGGCGTGGGTATGGCCTCCAGGTTGATCTGATTATATACACCATCGGCGGACAGGTATATCGTTGAGCTCTTCGCAATTACGTCTTGAATCGGCTGCCAAAAGACGGAGTACGAATACTGATCAGGAATTTTCCCGGTGATACAGTTTCGGTAGTACTTGAAGAAACGTGTCTCCATGTGCTTGCCGTTGGGGAAAGTGATCACTCGCGGTCTTGACTGCTCGGGTGTTATGTAAAGAGCTGCGTAAACAACGGAATCAGTTAAATGGTGATCAAAGTGCCGATACCGAACCATTTCGATAGCAACTTCATTTGCCTGCAGGGACTTGCGTACATCTTCGAAAGTAATCCGTTTCGTGTCAAAGCTTTGTCCAAACAGTTCAGACTTGCGACTTAATTCCTTTTCCAATTCTTCAATATCCTGACGCAGTTGAGCAGGATCGATACCGCTTTCGAGTAGTTGGTCCGGACTCATTGAAAGTGCAAGCGTGAGCGCCTCTTTCTTCTCAACCCACTCGCTGTACTGGTTCTTAAGCCCCTGGTCGGTGCTATTCATGATACGTTCGCGAATTTTAATGGATGAGCTGAGCAACAATGCTTTCGTAAGCAGTTGGTAGTTGTACACCTTTCCTGTCAGATCCTTGAAGTCGTCAAGGTTTGAAAACGCAAGTGTGTTGTAAAATTCGAAATCGTACTTGATTGTATTCCAGAACTTCGCCTTTTCAGCTTCACTGAGTGCCGGAAAGAATGTCTTGATGAAGTTTTCGTAATTAGCCAGTGCTTCCTCAATATTTCGTTTCGAGCGCTTGTAGTCTTTCTGCATGTAATACACCTTGCTCAGTTTGGAGAGGATGCGCACATATTCAGGGTGACTTGTGCTGAAGAACTTTTCGTACAGGGATTTTGACTTCACGTAGAACTCTTCGGCTTTGCGATAATTTTTTGATTGATAATATACATCCCCTGTAAGGGTATAGATCGACGCAAGGTTGATGTTGTTCTTTTTTCCGGTTTTTGCTGCCCAAATAGATTCCGCAACCGTCAATGAATTGAAGGCGATGTCAAATTTCTTTTCAGAAATGTAGAGAACTGCCACGTTCTTCAGGACTTCGGCATATTGGGGGTTGTCTTTTCCGAGTTTATCCTCCATGATCTTCCGCGACTCCAGCAAAAGTTTTTCGACATTTTTCTTGTTGTCGCCCTTGTGGAATTTGATGAGCGCCAGATGAGAAAGGGATTTTGCAACCTCAATGTGATTCCTTCCGAACTGTTTTTCCTGGCTTGCGAGCGCCTTTGTAATTTGTTCTTCCGCTTTTTCGAAGTCACCGAGCTTTGCGTAAATGTCACTGAGCGATTGCTGGGTTGGTGCAGTTTGCGTAGAGATGTCGGAATACGTTTGCGTAGCGATACGGTTAGCCCGTAGCGCCGTGCGTTCTGCTTCTGTATACTCACCGCGTGCAAGCAAAATTCTTGAACGGTTCACAAGCGGCTCAATAAGAC
>JAEZDW010000009.1 GCA_023417955.1 Bacteroidota bacterium | reverse complement strand
CTTGTGCCGTTTTCCCGACATAGTAACCGCATATGCCTCCCATATATTCCGCCTTATATATAAGGGGAGACAAATGCGGGTCAAATGCGGGAAGAATGCGGGATAAATGCGGGATATATCGCCATATTGATCGCAGTTGTATCGCATTCGCACAGATTAAATTGGCATGTGATGATAATTTTGAAAGGAAAAAAACGAGGAGGATCACCCTGATTTTTCAGGGGTCATTGGGATGATTTACGCAACTGTGATGATCCGATTGAATACGCTGTTCGTGCCCCGGCAACAATAAAAAAAGGCCACATTCTCATGCAGCCTTTCTATTTTTTGAGTGACCTCTAAAGCAGAATTTTCTCCGGAATTATAATCGCTGCCGGAAAATATTTCTTTATTGTAGTGAAATCGGATTGTGCATCCATCAGGTAATAATACTTACCCGCCTTTACGCGGAAGATAGGTTCTGTGAACTGAACCTCTGATTCAAGATCAGGCATTAAGGTGGTAAGTTCCTTGCGTGTGTTGATTGCCTCCTCACGTCTTCCTGAGTAAACCTGAATGGTATAACCCTCCACGAACTTGCGGTTCAGATTAAGCTTGTTAATACTATCCAGGACTGCGTTGATCTGAGCGTTAACAGCAATGCGAGGTTCTACAATTTTCTTTTCCTGAACCTGGTCCGGGGTTTCAATGATGACTGTGTCCTGTGTCGCCTCCACCTGGGGTCTCAACATAGACAAGTCTTCCGAATACCTCGCTGAACCTGAAGTGGAGCTAGCCGTTTTCGTACCCGTACATCCTGCGAGGAACAGGTAAACGAGATAAAAAGACATTCCGACCATTCGCATGATTAATCAATTATTATGCAACGATTATTTACAATGTCGTCTTCGACCTTCTTGTATTTAACGTCTCTGATCACCCTTCCGTCGGGGTATTGAACGCTTACTTTGTCGTTTCGACCGGCAATTTTTTCTGATTTTACAGGCATTACCTTTTCCTGAGGCGGTCTGTCTGGCTGCGGTTGCTGCCCGCCGCCACCGCTGAGCAAGCTCTTAGACTCGTCCTTTTGTTCGTGCAGACGCGGTCTGTTGCGCTGTGCCCGGGCCTCCTGGACCTGATCCGGTTGTTGTATCGGAATATCGGCCTTAAGCAGGAACGATATAGTGTCTTCGTTCACTTTCGCGATGAACCGCTTGAATAATTCGAACCCTTCAAACTTATAGATAAGCAGCGGGTCTTTTTGTTCGTACACCGCATTCTGGACAGACTGTTTGAGATCGTCCATCTCACGTAAGTGTTCCTTCCAAAGCTGATCAATGATCGCAAGCGTGATCATCTTCTCCATCGCCTTCACCAGCTCGGCATTACGGGTCTCAACGCATTTTGCAAGATTCGCTGCAACACCAATCTGCTTCTGGCCATCTGTGAAAGGCACAAGGATATTTTCGACTGTGGCACCACGCGTCTGATGGATCTCGCGAATCACAGGCATTGCCTTGTCGGCGATCCTCTGATTCTTCTTGCGATAATGCTCGAGTGCGTAGTTGTAAAGTTTATCGGTCAGCGTTTGCTGATCTATCTTTTCAAACTCATCACGGCCGATTTCGAAGTCGATACCCAGGATGCTGAGCGCATTGAGGCGAAGGCTTTCGTAATCGCTGGCGTTGCGCGCGTTGATCACCATATCCTCGCAGGTATCGAACAGCATTGTCAGGATGTCGAGTTCAAGACGCTCTCCGAACAAAGCATTACGCCGCCGTTTGTAAATCACCTCGCGCTGCGAATTCATCACGTTATCATACTCCAGCAGTCGCTTGCGTATTCCGAAGTTGTTTTCTTCGACCTTGCGCTGTGCACGTTCGATGGAACTCGTCACCATCGAATGCTGAATCTCCTCACCTTCTTTGAGACCGAGTCTGTCCATGATCCGGGCAATGCGTTCCGGCATGAACAATCGCATAAGATTGTCTTCAAGAGAAACATAAAACTGCGACGTTCCCGGATCGCCCTGGCGACCCGAACGTCCGCGCAACTGCCTGTCTACACGGCGAGATTCGTGGCGCTCCGTACCAATGATTGCAAGTCCACCGGCTGCACGGGACTCAGGTGTAAGTTTAATATCCGTTCCACGGCCTGCCATGTTCGTAGCGATAGTCACGGTTCCCGGCTTACCGGCCTCTGCAACAATTTCAGCTTCACGCTGGTGTTGCTTGGCGTTAAGCACCTGGTGTTTAATCTTCCGGAGTTGGAGCAGTTTGCTCACCAGCTCGGATATTTCAACTGACGTCGTACCCACAAGCACAGGCCTTCCCGCTTCTGTCAACCTAACAATCTCGGCGATTACGGCATTAAATTTCTCACGTGTCGTCTTGTAAACGAGATCATCATAGTCTTTGCGAATGGCAGGCTTATTCGTCGGGATAACAACGACGTCAAGTTTGTAGATATCCCAAAGTTCGCCGGCTTCGGTTTCAGCTGTACCGGTCATCCCGGCCAGCTTGTGATACATCCTGAAGTAGTTCTGCAGCGTGATCGTTGCATATGTCTGTGTGGCATCTTCCACCTTGACATTCTCCTTAGCTTCAATTGCCTGGTGGAGTCCGTCGGAGTATCGTCTGCCATCGAGAACACGACCCGTTTGTTCGTCAACGATCTTCACTTTTCCATCCACGATGATGTACTCAGTATCCTTTTCGAACATCGTATACGCTTTCAGCAGCTGGTTGACGCTGTGAATACGCTGCGCTTTCGTTTGATAGTCACGGATGATTTCTTCCTTGCGGCGTAATCGCTCGTTATCATCAAGGCCGGTTTCCTGTTCCAGCTTGTTAAGCTCCATTCCGATTTCCGGAAGGATAAAGAACGATGCATCTTCACCTTCACCGGTGATAAGGTCGATGCCTCTGTCAGTAAGGTCAACGCTGTTGTCTTTTTCGTCGATGACAAAATACAACGGCTTATCTGCTTCAGGGAGATTTCGCTTGTTGTCTGCGATGTAGTAGTTCTCCGTTTTCTGAAGCACGGTTTTCATACCTGGTTCACTGAGCAACTTGATCAGCGGTTTGTACTTCGGCATCGCCCGGTGGGCGCGATACAACGCAAGGCCGCCATCTTTTTCATTTCCTTCATTGATGAGCTTCTTCGCGTTATTGAGATATTCGTTTACGACTTTCTTTTGTGCTTCAACAAGTTTGTGAATGCGAGGCTTCAGGTCGTAGAACTCGTGTTCGTCACCTTTGGGGACAGGCCCTGAAATAATGAGCGGAGTCCTCGCTTCATCGATCAAGACAGAGTCAACTTCATCGACCATAGCGTAGTGATGGTGACGCTGCACGAGATCTTCGGGATCGCGTGCCATATTATCACGCAGGTAATCGAACCCAAACTCGTTGTTTGTACCATACGTGATGTCTGCCAGGTAAGCGTTTTTACGCGCTGCGCTGTTGGGCTCATGTTTGTCGATACAGTCGACGCTGATACCATGAAACTGGAAGATCGGAGCCATCCATTCGCTGTCACGCGTAGCGAGGTAGTTGTTTACGGTTACAACGTGAACGCCTCGTTTTGCCAGCGCGTTCAGGAATGCAGGTAATGTCGCAACAAGCGTCTTACCTTCACCGGTTGCCATTTCTGCTACTTTACCTTCGTGAAGCGCGATACCACCAATGATTTGCACATCATAGTGGACCATATCC
>JAEZDW010000427.1 GCA_023417955.1 Bacteroidota bacterium | reverse complement strand
GGTTTGTATAATAGATCCAAGATATGTTGTGAAATACAGTTTGTCCTTGAATGCGATCAGGTTATATGGTTCGGCATGTGGCACATTGTAAACAACCTGAGTACCCGCCGCCGTGCCATCTGTTTTCCATACGCTATGACCCCATTTTGGTGAATAGGCAACAAAATACAATTCATCATTGAGTACGGTGAATTGCTTCGGGGTTGAGCTCCCCGAGCCTGGACTGATATCGCTTACAAGCTGGTAATTCCCCTCCGTACCATCACTTACGTAGAGTTCGGCCCCAAAATCGTAGGTGCTGGCAGTGAAAAAGACCTTACCGCCAAATGCTTTGGTTTCGGTAATTGACGAAAAGGAGCCGATGTTTCGCTGGGCATTGGCGGAATACCATAACAAAACCAACAGGGAAAGTGATAAAAGGCGTCTCATTGAATAGCACACAAAAGTGATGCGCCAAAGATACATAGTCGTTCGCTAATAACAATGACGATCGTCATCCCCTGTTGTACGTAATTATCGCGGATCCTTTGCTTCAGATTTTAGATTCGTTGCTACATCGCTGGAAAGCAGCCTTTCTGGAAGGTTTGTCCCAGCGCAATTGACGATAACCGTGTTTGGCGACGCAGGACTAAGCTCACTTTTCACATCACTCCGCTTCTAACTATTCCGTTTCAGTGCGCAGATTCTGGTTATTTCGGTTATGGGCACGAGCAAGCTAGAAGTGTTTTTTTTGACGTTGCGATAATTCAGACTTTTTCCACAAAGTTCGATGATTTTAGGTTGAAGTACGCTTTCTGTTCAGCATAAAGACAGACCGTCGCTGTCGATGTTATTACAGAGACGCGGTTGGAAGTTTGCTTCAGTAAATCTAATCGATGGTATGTTTAGATCACCGATTACCTCCTGTCGCAAAATGACAAGCCTTTGGCTTCTTCGGGTAAGCGCCTGGATCCGCTTCCGCCATAGATTTGTACAATCAACTAAACAAGAAATGCTATGATGACACTTAGAAACGTATTGCGCGTAAATGCTTTGAGTTCAGGACTTACCGGTATATTGCTTGCCATCGTCCCCGGACTATTCAGCAACCTTTTTGAGGTCAGCAGCACTGCTCCGTTCGTTGGTGTTGGTGTTTTTCTCATTGCCTTTGCCGTTGTGGTCGGTATTGTAAGCCTTGGTTCGTCGCCTGGCAGGACGGCGGTTCTCGGAATCACTCTTGCCGACAGTGCCTGGGTGTTGGCAAGCATTGCACTCGTGCTCTCGCCGGTAGCAATGTCTGGTTTGGGTAAGGTCATGGTCCTGGCTGTAGCGGGATGGGTACTTCTGATGGCAGCGCTCCAGTACCGCGGCGTCAAAGAGCTTTCCACGTCTGCGAACTAGCCCGTAGTCTTATCGTTGTGCGGAAAACTGGAGCGTGACGCGCTCCGATTTTCCGTTTGAGCCTGCCTCCGGCCGGGCTCCAGACCAGGTCACTTTCCGTAACAAAAGAATATGGATTGTTGGAGAGAACAATTAAGTTAGAGCGGGGAGTATCGGCAATTCCGAATATGTACCATGACTGAACAACAAAGACAATTTATACTGGCATTTTGCGGCTATGCAGCAATGCGCGAGCTGCCGGTCCACGAGCTGACTGCAAGTTGCGGCATTGATCTGCAAAAGCTGATGAAAAGCGGTGGCGCCGCTGTTTCACGCGAGCAGATTCATGAGCTCTGGCTAAAGACCGCGAAGGCTTGCAACGATGAAATGTTGGGGCTGCATTTTGGCGAGTCGCTACAGTTAGGAGCTTTGGGTGCGGTTGGCGAGATCATCAAAAGCAGCAAGACTGTCGGAGAGTCGATCACCATTGCCGTATCTTTCACGCCGCTCATTACCGATCTTTATACAATGGCGGTTACGCGCGACAACGGTGACATAGTCATCCATTACCATCGCACCAATGTCAGTGCTGATGCGCTCGTTGAGAAACTTGTACTGGATTTTCTTCTTGTGTTCACCATTCATGAGCTTGATGGGTTCCTGCTCAAAAAGATAAAGCCGAAGTCGGTGACATTATATCGTGAACCTCATGATGAATACGCACGCGTGCTGCGGTGCACGCCGTCACGCGGACAGGCCGTTACAATCCGTTTGGATTCTTTATACTGGGATGAACCCGTTATCACGGCAGATTACGAGGTTCAGCGTGAGCTTCTTAAAAGGATGCGCATTGCACCAGCTGAGACAGAAATGTTTCATGTGAAAGTGATGGAATACCTGGCGATGACTTCCTACCTGGGTATCCAGAGCCTGGAGGATGTCGCATCAAATTTCAACATTACCCCCCGAAGTTTACAGCGCAGGCTTAAGGAAGAATCGACAAGTTTTCAGCAGATCGCTGACGAGGTCAGAAAATCTCTGGCCATTCACTATCTGGAACAGGGGAAGCATCAGATGAAGGAGATATCCTATCTCCTCGGCTATAATGAGCTTAGCGCCTTTTCACGAGCATTCAAACGCTGGACGGGCAAGGCGCCGCAGCAATATACCTCATAGCATTTTTCTTATAGCCTCGGCGCGTTTCTAATTGAGGCACGCGGCTCTCATGTAGAAACGCCGCAGCCAAGGTCCCCAGTGTCGAAGACGCGACCCCTTCCGTCCCATAGTAACGATATGTTTGTAGCATAGAAATGCAAGCACACCCCCCGTCCCATCGGGACGGAATGTTAACGGCTACCCTATTCGAAGACGCTCACAAAAAAACATAACGAAACCTTCACAAATCATAAAACCCACGCAATTACGGTTCCCTCCCCATTCAATACAAGCTGCACCATCAAGGACACCAACCTTCCGAAAAGAAAAACCCATCCTTTCGGGATGGGTCTTCCTTTCAATCAAAAAATAAATCAGAACAATGGAACGCCGTAAACCTTAACGTTCACCTTTCCGTCGATGTTAACGGATTCTTCCATATCATCCGAATATGAATACGTGAAATCGAACGTCAAAGATCCGGTTTCTACATTGAAGGCATAATTCGAAATTACAAAATCTTCCGCTTCCAGAGCAGATGATTCCAACCACGTTTCTGCAAAGTGGTACGTATTTCCGACGATGAATAATGCGTTAAGTTCGAAGTTTTCGAGAACCAACTCGCCTTCACTTTGATGCAATGCCATAGTTAAGGAAGATACAACGCTTCTTGATCCTTCGTCTGCCTTCGCCTGAACCTTATGCTCGCGCCCAATGTAGAAGTAATAGTCTTCGCTATCGCCATCCTTGGACCAGTATGAATACATCGGGTGTTCGTCAAGGAGATAATTGAAATCAACGACTTCAGTGTATGGATTACCCTTTACATCAGTGCCGGAAATGGTTAATTCTACATTTCCAAATGATGCAGACTCCTTATCACCTATTTCGCCCTTGTCACCTTTTGGACCCTGGGCTCCGGGAGCACCCTGATCACCTTTCGCGCCGGGATCGCCTTTCGGACCGATCTCACCCTGATCGCCTTCGCAAGCTGTGAAACCAATTGACAGGGCAACCATAGCCGCACCCAATAACATTCTGAATCTTGTCTTCTTCATTTTTAAAAAAAATTATTTACCGCGAAGATCATTTGCTTGGCCGGTCCGTAAAGTTGGAAGATCACCCTCACAACATTCGTGTAATGTTTTCCTTCCTTTCACTCGCCGTGGTGAATTACCGTAAAAATTAACCGATTTCACGTCAGCCCTATACGCACGTATCCTTTTCGTGGCGATCTTGTATATTCCATGTTCTGACCGGCTTCGAGCAGTGCCTTTAAATCGTGATTTGCTCTCGTAGTCAACGGGTTAGCATATTCGGACAGCGTCTGCAGCAGGATGGAATGAAATAGTTCTGAGCTTACGTACAGGCGTACTCGCTGGAAGAGTGCCTGGGATTCAAAGCCAGATTTCAATTTGCGTTGCAATCATTCTGAAGGAAGGTAATGGTTGTGATGATATCCTGAAGAATCAGTATTCCTCAATGAATACGTATAGTTTGTCATTTGCGATGCATTACATTGCGTCTCGTGAGCGATATGTTTCTAGCAATATGATTATAACGAAACCGCGTCCAATTGGGACGGGATCGTTAACGGGCTCCACCTTCGAAGACGATTCGCCAAATTCGTTTCGCTCAACCAATTTCGAACCGGCAGAATCGGATACGTTCACCAACGTGTCTACGGTGCCATCGACGGATACCGCTAAAATACCACCCCTACGGGGCGGTCTCATAGGGATGCCCGTGCTACAAACATATTGTCCCCATGGAACAAGCCACGTACCTGCCAGGAAAGACGGTGCGCCGCGTTGCATTGCGTCCCGTAGGGACGATATGTAACGGCTACCGCATTCGAAGACGTTCACAAAAAAACGTTGCAAAACCATCATGTAGCCCCCCGCCATGGCCCCAGGGTCCCAGCGTCGAAGACGCGACGCACTCCATCCCATAGGGATAATATGTTCATGGCATAGAACGAAAGCACACCCCCGTCCCATCGGGACGACATGTAAACGGCTACCGTATTAAGAGACGCTGACAAAATATGTCGAACTCTAAAAAGATAGGCCCTCCTTACCTCGGAAATGTTGCCCTATTGGTTATTAGATTGTTTTTTGTTATATTTAAGAAAATTATATATATGGAATCCAAAGAATTCATCCGCGGTATCGTAAAGACCCTGATAATGAAGTTACTGTCGCAGAAAAAGCATATGTACGGCTATGAAATTACCCAGCGCGTGGAGGAACTGTCGCGCGGAGATATTAAACTTACATACGGTGCTCTGTACCCTATCCTTTATAAGCTCGAGGCCGATGGATTATTGAAGACATACACTGAAGTCGTCGACAACCGCGCCAGAAAATACTATTCGCTCACGCCTGCCGGGAGAAAGCTCGCGAAGGAAAAAGTATCCGAATTACAGCGATTCATGGAAGTGATAAAGGT
>JAEZDW010000401.1 GCA_023417955.1 Bacteroidota bacterium | reverse complement strand
GTTTATGGCGTGTTTGCCTGGCTGAGTTGGGTACCGAATCTGATCCTGGGAGAGATAATAATACGAAGAAATGTTACATCAAGGGCGATGCCGAATTCTTCAACGGATCCGCTGATCGTAAGGTGATTCCTTACCCGAGTTTGCTGATTCTGCTACGCCGCATCTTTTCCCGGATAAGGATGATGATGTCAACGGTCAGGCCGATGGCCGTACAGATTCCAACAAACATAAAAAATGGGCCGCTTGAGGAATGATTAGTCATTCCGTAGTAACCCAGGTAGATCATAAAAGACACTGCGAGTAGGGCAAGGGTTATTTTCTTCATGGTTGTTCGTGCTAAAACAATCGACTTCAAACGTAACGAAAGGGAAGCATTTAAATTCTGGAGTGCACTTTCAAAACTTACACGAACATCATTTATGGGTGCAGGCGAAAAATGAGAACCCGATAGGGGCCGTTGCTTTTGATCAGGTGTTGTCGAAAACTACGGGCGGCAGTGCTTTCGTAAATCTATGGCGGGCCGTATATTTAGACTGACCATTAAAAATACCCCATGAAAAGAAACGCATGTGCCTCCCTGCTGCTGGTTATTTGCCTGGCCTGTACCTCGAAAACGCCTGATGGTGACAATAACGTGGCACGCATACAGCAGGAAATGGAAGATGCACTTCGTAACGGTCTTCTGGAACGGTGGTACCCTCAATCCGTCGACCGCGAGTATGGTGGGTTCCTGAGTGCGTTTGCGTTTGACTTTAAGCCAACCGGCGATCAGGACAAAATGATTGTCTCGCAGTCTCGCCATGTGTGGAACAATGCAAAGGCAATGCAACTCTATCCCGATAACCGCGCCTTCGCTGAGTCAGCGCGGCATGGATTTGCATTCCTTCGCGATGTGATGTGGGACAGTGTTTACGGCGGATTTCATACACTCGTTTCGCGCAGCGGGACGGTCAAAAGCAATGCACGCGAAGAGAAGACTGCCTACGGGAACGCTTTTGGAATCTACGCGTGTGCAGCTTACGCCGCGGCCTCTGGTGATACAAGCGCATTGAATCTCGCAAAACGAGCTTTCCTGTGGCTTGAAGAGCACAGCCACGATGCGGAGCGCCGAGGCTATTGCCAGCATATGACACGCAGCGGCAACGTGATCAAGCGTGACGCAAGTACACCAAGCAATGCCGAAACGGGGTATAAAGATCAAAACAGTTCAATACATCTGCTGGAGGCGTTTACAGAATTGTATCAGGTATGGCGTGACCCGCTTGTCGCGGAGCGACTGGAAGAAATGCTTTTACTGATACGGGACAGAATTGTGCAACCCAATGGCCACATGACGTTGTTCTTTACCCCGGACTGGACTCCTGTTTCCTTCAAGGATTCTTCGGTGGCAACGATAACACGGCATCTTAATCTTGACCACGTATCATTCGGACACGACGTTGAAACGGCGTACCTGTTGCTGGAGGCGGCGCACGTACTTGGTAAACACGATGACGACACAACCCGTGTGATCGCGAAAAAGATGGTCGATCATGCCCTCGAGAATGGATGGGACTCCGAGACAGGAGGGTTCTATGATGCGGGATATTATTTTCCTGACAGCACGGGGATAACAATCATGCACGACACCAAGAACTGGTGGACGCAAGCAGAAGGTTTGAATACGCTACTGATGATGGCCGACCTCTATCCTGATGATGAGCAGGATTATTTTGGAAAGTTCAGCACACTATGGAACTACACGAATCAATACCTTATCGACCATGAGAATGGCGAATGGTATTCTGGTGGTTTGGACAAGCAACCGGAGCAGAAATCCGCGATGAAAGGACACATCTGGAAAGCTGCTTATCACCAGGTTCGGTCCCTTATGAATTGTATTGAGCGACTCAATCACCGAATCGATTAAAAGGTCACCCTTTTTCCTTGTCCTCTTTTTCTTTCTTGTCTTTGTCCTTCTTGCCAAAAATGCGTTCGAGGAAACCTTTTTCTTCTTTGTCTTCGGTCGTCGCGTCTGCAAGGTTGATTTCGTTGTCGATGGAAGGTTGGATAGCTTGAATGAAAGCATTTCTCAATACATATGTTATCGTGTACCAAACATTCGCTTCAGGATTTTCCACGTCACCTTCAAACGGTATCTTCGTGGCCACCTGTTCTTCCTTCAGGTTTTCGATAACCTGACCGGCGGCTCCAACGAACCCTTCCCACATCTTCTTGAAAAATGAATCCTCCCTGTCTTCCTTGCCGAGTATCTTCAAATCGTGTAGCAGGGGTTTAACGTATCCGTCGAACTTACCTTCCGCAGCTGCGATTTCGGTGTACAATCCAAGCGTTCCGCGGCTCACGTCAACATTGGCATACGCTTCAAAGAAGTCGTTCAAGAGTACGAGATTAGTATTGCGTAGTTCAGCGTTGAGATCGAATGTTGGCACGTCTGCCATGGGATTGAGTTTCATGTCCAGTTCAAGGTCTCCTTCGTACACCGTTGCACGTGCTTTTATTGTCGCTGGAAGCACAGTGCTTGAGTCGTAGGCATTTCGCAAATTCGTTGCAACGATGTAGGTATCCGTCATCGCAACGTCTACTTTGGGCGTTGTATTGAGATCGCGGTAGCTGATTGTACCGTTCACTACTTCGAACCGGTTAACCTTGATCGGCATCAGATCTTCCAGCAAGTCTATAAAATCAGTTGAGTCCTCTTTGAGTGTTTCTGGTTCGACTTTGTCGCGTGTGAACAACAGGTAAGGTTTCTCAAACACAATTTCACTGACGATTTCGCCATGTAGGAGGGATCGCCACTCAATGGACAGGTCGATGGCACGGGCGCCAAAGAACTTCGTCTCTTTTCCCGAAACAGAATCGTGCTTGTTAAGGTAAATGCTGTCGATGCGGTAGGCGCCTCTGATCAATGCAAGGTCTATGTCATGGATTTTGCCGCGGTATCCCGGCATTTCCGCCAGCGCCTGGTTTGCATAACGCAATACTACATAAGGCAAAATCAGCCGGACGACTACGACTACCGCGAGTAGAATCAAAACAATCTTCCCCGTCCTCCTTAACTTGCCGCCACTTCTTTTTTCCATTTCTATTGATCTTTCCTGGTAAGCGGGAAAAAGCAATGCCCGATGGAAAAATTACACTGCCGGTTCCAAAATACCCGTTCGACGTTTTACCTTGGAGTTCTTAAATAATTGTACGTATGCGTTTTATCAGCCTCATTCTCTGTGTATTCTCACTCAATGCCTTTGTGTCCGCGCAGGTGCGGTATCAAGATGAAATTGATCAATTCAGAAAGCAGGACAGCATAAGTGCACCCCCGAAAAAAGCCGTTCTGTTTGTTGGCAGTTCGTCGTTCCGAATGTGGAAGGATGTGCAGAGCGCGTTTCCAGAGAGCAAAGTTATTAATCGTGGTTTTGGTGGATCGACCCTCGAAGATGTGATAAATCACATGGACAAGGTGATCTTTCCGTACCAGGCCAAACAAATCGTTATCTACTGCGGTGAAAATGACATTGCTTCCGGGGAGACACCGCAGACAGTGCTGGAACGATTCGATAAACTGTTTACGGCTATCAGAGAAAGGCAACCACGCGTACCAATCGTGTTTGTCAGCATGAAACCGAGCCCCAGCCGTGAGAAATTTCGCGATGCGTTCATTCAGGGGAACTCACTTATCAGAGAATATCTTGCCGGTAAAAAGAATACCGTTTATGTCGACGTTTTCACACGAATGCTGGATGACACCGGAAAACCAAAATCCGACATATTCCTCAAAGACGACCTTCACATGAACGAAAAGGGTTATGCTATTTGGACGGAGGCTCTTAAACCGGTGTTGAAGTAACTAATCGAATACTCTGAATTCCCGGAGCTGTTCGACGAAGATGGCGATTGATGCGGGATACATGACAATACAAAACAGCAGACCGAATAGCGCACCATACAGGTGAGCATCATGGTTGACAAGATCTCCGCCTTTCCGGCCCTGGTAATAAGAATAAATCAGGTATACTGCCCCCAGGATGAAACCATTGATTCCGATGATTCCATAAATGTAAATCTTGTCGATAGGTCGGAATAAGATAAAAGCAAACACTACTGCGGATACTGCACCAGAGGCACCGAGTGAATTGTAACCCGGGTTTCCACGGTGTTTGAAATAGCTTGGTATGTCGGATACGACGAGTGCGAGCACGTAAAGCAGAAGATAATAGGCACCGCCGAGTGAATCGAAGATTGCTTTGAAAATTATCTCTACAACCTGACCGAAGAAATATAACGCGATCATGTTGAAGAGAAGGTGCACGTGGTCCTTGTGAATAAAACCCGATGTAATGAAACGATAGTATTGTCCTCGTGTATTGACTACGTAGGGATTCATGATCAGGGCACGCGTAACGTCGGGTTTGTTGAACGCGTAAAAGCTCAGGGCAACGTTAATTCCAATCAGTATCCAGGTCAGGCTCATAGAGTGAAGAAACAACCTGCAAGTATAACCAAGCTTTCATTGGATTCCTATACGGATCACAATGCATTCCTGAATTGCTTTTTTAGCAGATTGGATACATCGGCTATCGCTTCGTCATATGATCTGTATGTCTTTACGCGATAATGCTCGTCCATCATCGGAAATCTTTCTCTTTCGGCTCGTCTGGAAATCGTTAAAAGCACCCAAAACCCCTTTGAGATCGGGATATTGTCAAATATCCTTGTGAAGATGCCGTCGATGTTTTGCACCTCGATGTCGATCTTAAAGTCTTTGAATTCTATTGAAGCCATGTATCCTCCAGTGTACAATTCAAAGACATATATTCAATCAGCATACCCGCAGTATGTCGGGTGCTGATGAACAGATGAAGTGGGGAAATGGACATTCCTGGTTTCAGGACTGTGGGAATTTTCAACAGTAGATTATCATTTTGACAACTTAACACGCTAAATTGAAAGCGTATGAAGGATTACAAAAAGTATTATATCATTCCGGCAACCCCCGGCGAACTTTATCTTGCGCTAACAAATCCGTTGACGATTCATCTTTGGAGCGGTGAAGCTGCAGAGATGTCCACAGAACCCGGTTCGGAATTCAGTCATTGGGAGGGAAGTATTGTCGGGCGAAATCTCGAATTTGTGACCGACAGTAAAATCGTGCAGCAGTGGTACTTTGGCGATCAGACCGAGCCTTCTGTCGTGACCATAAAATTGCATCCCCATGAAAAGGGGACGTCAGTTGAGTTGCGACATACGAACATTCCCGATGATGACTATGCGGACATTTCAAATGGCTGGGATGAAATGTATTTCGGGGCCTTGCAGGACTTCTACTCAGAGAACTGAGCGACTGTGGTTTTTTGAAATGGCATCTGAATTTTTGTTTTTCTGGAAAAAACACGAATTGTTATGAAAAAACCAGTTAGGATTTTACTCGCAGCTTTTCTGGCGACCGCTTTATTTTCCTGTGGAAATCAGGCAAAGCACGACGACGCTACTGAATTAGCCCAGGAACAGAATGAACAAAATCTGGATAATAAAGAGCTGGAGAAAGCCAGCGATTTTGTAGTGAAAGCCGCGGATGCCGGAATGGCAGAAGTGCAGTTAGGTAAGCTGGCCGCTGAAAGAGCGACCAAGCCCGAAGTGAAAAAATTTGCCCAAACTATGGTGGAAGAGCACACCCGGGCAAATGATGAACTCAAAGCTCTTGCACAACAGCAAAACATCGTAGTCCCTGCTTCAATAAGTGAAGAGAATCAGGACAAGATGAATAAGCTGCAGGAAAAGCAAGGCGAGGAGTTTGACAAGGAGTATATCGATATGATGGTGAAGGACCATGAAAAAGTGGTTGACATGTTCGAGAAG
>JAEZDW010000066.1 GCA_023417955.1 Bacteroidota bacterium | reverse complement strand
GGGTAGAACATGATCTGCCATCAAGAAGGCCGGATGACGCAAGGAGAAAAGCACCCGTGCAGATAGATGCAACCTCTGCTCCTTTCAGGTATTGCGCTTTTATCCATTCGATCACTGCCTGATTGCGCTTCACCGACGACTCATAGTTGTGGTTTAGTGATGGAATGATGATCAGGTTTGTTTTGTGAATGTCAGCAATGTTAACATGCGGTTGCACTGAGAAAAGACCATCGTAAAACCGTACCCTTTTCCGGGTTCCCGCCAATTGTATTTTGAATACTTCCCTCCTGTGTTTTGACTTCCAGTACGCATTCGCCCGGGTAAGGATTTTATACGCGCCGGCTATGCTGCTGAGATTGTTACCTTCCCCATCCGGGACCAGAATCGTAAGATGCTTCATCGTTAATGTATTTGTTCAAAGATAAGCAATGACACGTGTCTAAATCCACCCACATGAATGTCTATTTAGCCACCCGGGAAATGACACCTCACGCATTAGTTTTGCAAAGCACCAATAACGAAAACATTCACTAATACAAACAAATCAGATATGGCTAAAGATTTCACAACAGTATTCCAGGTGAATCAATCACCAAACGAAGTATTCCGGACTGTCACAAATGTGCGCCGCTGGTGGCAGGGGCTCTTTGCAGAGGAGATTGATGGAGAGACGGACAAACTTAATAAGGAATTCACATTTGTGGCTGCCGCAGGCGCACACTACTCAAAACAGAAGTTAATTGAGTTGGTGCCTGGCCAAAAGGTTGTATGGCTGGTGACCGAAGGCAGACTCAGCTATATTGAAAATACCGATGAATGGGAAGGCACGAAGATCATCTTCGATATCTCAAAAAGGGGTGATAAGACCGAAGTGCGGTTTACGCACGAAGGCTTGAATCCCCGGTTTGAATGTTACGATTCCTGCTCGACATCCTGGCAACAATATCTCCGGGAGAAGTTGATTCCATTGCTTAATACGGAAAAAACAATCTGACGCCATTTTATGAAAACAAAAAACACATTGTTAATAACACTAATGTCAGTCGTATTGATGACGAACTGTAACACAACTTCAAACGAAACATCTGCTATGAATCAAACAGAAACAACAGCGCCAGACCAAAGTAAAAGTTTTACTGCCACGATTCTTGTGAGCAAATCGGCCACCGAAACATTTGACGCCATCAAAAACTTCAGAGGCTGGTGGAGCGAGGATATCGAAGGAAACACGGATCGACTTAATGAGACGTTCTTCTATCACTACAAGGATATACACTTGTGCAAACTTAAACTTATTGAAGCCGTGCCGGAAACGAAGCTGGTATATCAGGTAGTAGAGAATCAGTTTAACTTTATCAAGGATCAGTCGGAATGGGTAAACACCAGGTTGATTTTCGACATTACAGAAAACGGCAATGCTACTGAGGTACGCTTTACGCATGAAGGTCTTGTACCGGAATACGAATGTTATCAGGTTTGCAACGACGCCTGGAGTGGATACATCAACAACAGCCTTAAGAATTACGTCGATACAGGCACGGGCAATCCTAATCCGAAAGACAAAGACGGCTTCAATGCCGAACTTGCCCAGAAGTGGGGACTAACCACTGATTAAATGATTTCGCAGATTGGTATAACTTTGAGGATTCGTTTGATGGCCGAATCCTCAAAGCCTATCATAATCATTCTGCGAATCCCTACTCCCCGTACCCCATTGCGTCTTTCTGCCCTTATGAAATAACCTCGTAAGAAACACAACCGCCTAAGTTGAGACTGAACCATCCAGAGGCCAGTTGCCAGAAGCCAGAGGCCTGGCAGAAGCGCCTTACCATCATTTCAGTTTCTTGCATCGCGGTTTACGCCCTCAATCATTCGAGTTCCTCCCGCACCCTTTTATTCCCTTACGGGACCTGCGCGCAGTTCTAACAAGCTTCATCGATAGGACCGGCTCCCTCTTTCATTCCGCCATGTGCCAGAAGCCAGTTGCCAGCTGCTGAACGCAATTCATTTTCTCGTATTATTGTGTTTTGACGAAGCACCTCCATGGTTCATGACTCTTCCCATCTCAAAGAAGTCGCCCTCGTATTTTTCCGGCTCGGGTGCATTGCCTTCGGCGGACCGGCAGCGCACATCTCTATGATGGAGGACGAAATCGTAAAGAAGCGCAAGTGGATTTCCGGTGAACACTTCCTCGATCTGGTTGGCGCCACCAACCTGATTCCCGGTCCGAACTCTACGGAAATGACAATGCACTGTGGTCATGAGCGCGCCGGTTGGAAAGGACTCATTGTTGCCGGTGCATGTTTCATTTTCCCGGCTGTTGTTATCACCGGCATCATTGCGTGGGCTTATGAACAGTATGGATCACTGCCCAATGTGCAACGTTTCATTTACGGGATCAAACCCGCCATCATCGCCATTATCTTTTCAACGATGATTTCCCTCGGGAAGAAAGCAGTGAAGTCATGGATGCTTGCAACGCTGGGTGTAGTCGCATTGATTGTTACGTTGCTCGGCGTAAATGAGATATACGTGCTCTTCGGCGGTGGTGCAATCGGTGTGCTGATTTACTTAATTGCAAAACGTAACAGGCTATCGTCCATAATTCCCCTGGCTCTCCTGAGTCCGGCAGTACGCGAGATTTCAAGCTGGCAAATCTTTTTAACATTTGTCAAGATAGGTGCAATACTCTATGGCAGCGGCTATGTATTGTTTGCGTTCCTGGATGCAGAGCTTGTCAACCGTGGACTCCTTTCAAAGCAACAGCTTATCGATGCCATTGCCGTCGGACAATTCACACCTGGGCCAGTGTTTTCATCAGCTACATTTATAGGCTGGCAGATTGGCGGAGTCTACGGAGCTGTAGCGGCAACGGTGGGAATATTTCTGCCATCATTCATCTTCGTGGCATTTTCAAATCCTATTATACCAAAGCTGAGGAAGTCACCGGTAATGTCCGCATTTCTCGACACGGTTAACGTCGTTTCCATTGCCATCATCGTCGCCGTCGTCATCGAAATGAGTCGCGAAACCCTTCTTGACTGGCGCACGATTACAATAGCAATGGTGAGTTTTGTGGTGACGTTTTATTTCAGGAAAGTGAACTCTGCGTTGATCGTAATTGGTGGTGCTGCACTTGGGTATTTGTTATCATTCGTATAGCAGCCATACAATCTTCCGTGCCCACCACTCTTCCTCCATTCTGAGCGGCACATGCGCCTCGCATGTGCACGCGAAGAATCGCGTATTCGGAAACGCAACCTAAAAAGCGAAGGCAGGCACTTCATCGCGCCTGCCTTCCATCGCGAATTCCTCAATCAGAAATTAGAAATTTTCTAATTAGAAATTCAGACTCCCTTCGTTCCGCCTCCACCAGTTCCTGCATAAACCCCTTCTCCCATAGCCGACGAAGTCGTACTCTGTTCAGGCGCGGGAGCAAATGAAAGGATGACTGATGTTGCAACGGTGATTAATAAACTGAGCATGGTCTTTTTGGTTTAAGTGAATAATGGTGGAAGATAGAAATTTTCTGCTGATTGAAGTGAGTTAAAATGCAGACACCGCAGAGGCGGGGAGTCGCTGAGGTTCGCAGAGATTTTTTTTGATTGTAGGACTCAACGTGCAGAATGGTAACCTTTATCTCTCTCGCACTGTCACGCAAAACGGTAGCCTCACTGTGCGGTTGTCCCCTTTAGGGGTCAGGGGTGCGCGGTGGAGTTTAAACGAAAAATCAAAATCATAGCAGTTTTCGTTCATTAACGATTACGACCGAATGGCTGCTCTGCGATTCAGCAACACGCCGATCCATTAAAAATTAGAAATTCCCAAATTATAAATCGATCGGAGACGTTATCTCATCATCATTGGCCCCTGCAGTTAAACCTACCCCCTACCACACAAAGCGCCACCAATTAAGTTTGCACAAACCAAACATGCAGGCCAAAGCTCGCAGCGCTCGCAGCTTGCTGCCACGGAAATAAACTCAACCGAAGCAATCTCAAATTAACTTTGACATCACCTGTCACTCCCGCTCCCTACCTTTGAACCATGAAAACGATAGCACTACTTTTTATTGCAACGATTTGCCTCACAACGACAATTTCCGCCCAGGATCTCTACCCCACTTTCAACTATTACAAGGCAACTGACACCCTTATTTGGAACGCCGCCTGGGCACACCTCGATAACGATAAGTATAAGGATGCATTGAAGACAATCTTCAAACTCAAAAAACGCTACAAAGAAAGTGCAGCGGTGCATTGGATCAAGGCAATCTGTTTACGCGAACTAAATGAAATCGACGCAGCATTCTACTATATCGGTCAGGCCATCGCCTTCGCCCCGGAGAGCTACGGACTACTCGCAGTTCGTTCCGACCTCTGGCGGTGCAAGCAGAACTACGTCAACGAGTCTGCCGACCTTGCCGCCTACCTGGTACACGCACCTGATGATGAGGACGCCGTGGAGCGATACGTCGCCGTTCTCAAGACACTCGACAAAACACCGGAAGCCATCGCATTCCTTGAACTCCGCCGCGAAGACGACGTTACCTTTCTAAACAACCTCGCACACCTTTATGTATCGACCGCCAAATACGACTCCGCCGTTTCTATCCTGCAACACGCGATCACGATAGCACCCAGCGAAGAACAATCGTACCTCAACCTCGCTATCACATACCACAAATCAGGTCGCTCCCTCAAAGCCCTCGACACCGCCGACAGGATTCTCTTCATAAATCCAAAATGCGCCACAGCGTACGCGATCAAGAGCTGGATTTATGAGGAACTTGATATGGAAGAAGAATCGGAATTGTTTTATGAGCTTGCTGAGGAGAATGGGTATGAGTGGGATGAATGAGTTCGGCTTCGAATGAACATTGATAAACAAAATTGAGGCTGCCGCTACATGATTTCTAATTTGGGAATTTCTGATTTCTGACTTTTTGAATTCATGAACTAATGGTGCTCTCCATACAGATTAGCGGAGTTATGCGATGTATGCTTGCATCCATGCGACTCGAGATACGAATCATGATACACAGTTAAAATGAGGATCAGGAAGTTTTATATTTACTATGGCGGATACGGTTCCCACACCTGGGAAGTGACCTGGAAAGACAATGAACTTCGCTATACACACTACGAC
>JAEZDW010000382.1 GCA_023417955.1 Bacteroidota bacterium | reverse complement strand
CATCGATCGGTTCCTTGCATTTTACATTCGCACTGCAGATCAGTTGACCCGTACTGCCACATGGCTAAACAAACTTGATGGCGGCCTCGAATACCTGTACGACGTTATCGTAAACGACTCAATTGGTATAGCCGAAGAGTTGGAACAACACATGGCCACATTGATCGATAACTATCACTGCGAGTGGAAAAACGCAGTAGAGAACCCCGACATACGGGCGCGCTTCCGACACTTCATCAATGCCGACGAAGGCGATCCTACTCTTGAATTTGTTGATATGCGCGGACAAAAACGTCCGGCTGACTGGAACATAAAAACTGCCTGATAAACAAAACGTGAATTATGGAAATGCAGAATGACTTTGGCCGACACACATCCGTGAAAGAATCTGTCCGCACCTGGTATAAAGCCGCACCCGTACATCACTTCCCTGAAAACGGCGGGGCATGCGTGAAGTACGGTGATATGCAGATTGCCGTCTTTAACTTCAGCCGTCGCAGTGAATGGTATGCCTGCCAGAACCTTTGTCCGCATAAAATGCAGATGGTCCTTTCAAGAGGTATGATCGGTTCGATCAACGGCGAACCAAAAGTTGCATGTCCCTTTCACAAAAGAACGTTCTCCCTCAAAACCGGTACGTGTCTGAATGCTGAAGCATGTTCAATATCCGTGTTTCCCGTCAAGGTTGAAGACGGGTATGTAATGATCGGCGTCCCACAATAGCCACACGTTCCGAAGGAGCGGCGTCTTCAATAATGCCGCAGCCCTACGGAGGCGGTATCGAAATTATACGTAACTTTCGTACGTAATGACGCTGAAATTCGGTCCAGATACGCAGCAATCGAACAAGTTTACCAGGCTTGGGCTGTGGTACGCCCTTGCTTTAAGTATGATTATACTGGTAGCCGTCATTGGTCAGGTCTTGATTCAACGCCACCTCCATAGCCAGGACAACGACTCGCGCGTCGTCAATATCGCCGGAACACAACGCTACCGCAGTCAGTGGATCACCAAGATGGCTTTGCTGCTGCACCAGAATTCAGATCACCCCCGCTACCAGGGCGCAGACTCTGCGCTTGCAAATACGCTCGAGGAATGGAAGAGGGGCCACTATGGACTTCAGAAAGGTGATGAAAGACTGAACCTTCCCGGAAACAATAGCGAAGCCGTTACCGCGATGTTCCGCGAAATCGAACCGTACTTTCTCAACATTTACCAGGGTGCGAAACTCATCCTTGACTACCGGCAGGGTAAGTCTGTCGACACGGCAGCCTACAACGACGCCATGCGCGTGATCCTTGAAAACGAATATGCATTCCTCGAGAAGATGGATCAGATTGTATTTCAGTACGACCACGAAGCAAAAACGAAAGTCGCCACGCTGAGTCGTCTTGAATACATCCTGCTTGGCATTTCGATACTCGTTATTGTGTTGGAGATTCTTTTTGTATTCCGGCCAACAACGATACAGGTAAACAAGACGATGAATCAACTCATTGCTTCGGAGAAAAACGCCAAAAAGCTGTCGAAGGAAATCGGGGTGCTTTACGCTTCTCTTGAAAAAAGCTACGAAGACCTGTCGAACGTGAATCTGCCGCCGGAGAATCCCAAGCTGTATGGAAAGACTGATCGCGGCGGCAATGTGGTTACTGTTTCCGATCTTTATTCTGATCTGACCGGTATCGAGGAACGTATCGCGTCTATTCCCCTCGTTGAATTCTTCCCCGGCGCAGGTCTCACAGAAGAATGGTTTGAAGAAGTCGTGGAACTTGTTTCCGATGGCAATGTATGGCAGGGAGTAATTGCGATCGACGGTCGCGATGGTGAAAAACACTGGTCAGACGTGATGATCGTACCGTGTTACGATGAAAACGATGAAATCAACGAATGGCTTGTACTTGGTGCTGACATAACGCTACAGAAACGCGCGGAGCAGACCATGATTGAAAAGAACCGCGCCTCGATTGAAAAGCGGATCAATCAGCAGAAGTTCCGTTCCGTCCTGATACTCGAAGGCCAGGAAGAGGAACGCAAACGCCTTGCGATGGATATTCACGACGGCATCGGCCAGATGCTCACGTCGCTCAAGTTTCAGATTGAATCCATTGATTTTTCGAAGCGAACCGAAGAGACTCAGGCGAAGCTGGCCGAAATTCAGCAGCTGATTATCGAAGTAATTCGCGAAGTGCGGCGGGTGACGTTTAACCTTAAGCCTACTGTACTCAGCGACTACGGCCTTGACGCTGCGTTGAACGTATTTGTGCGCGAAATCGGGAAGCTGTCGAGTATCGAAATCACGTATTCCTCCGATGCGGATCAGGCGCTGCGTTTGTCGAAGAAGGTTGAAAACAACATCTTCAGAATTATTCAGGAGGGAATCAACAACGCAATCAAATACAGCGAGGCCTCGAAGATAGGGGTAACGTTGACGCAGTCGGAATCCGATATTACGATTCGGATAACGGATAACGGAAAAGGCTTTGATGAAAAGCTCGTTGAAAAACGCAATGCAAACATTGAGTCTGGCCGTGGTTTCTTTAATATGTACGAACGCACTGAGTATATTAACGGAGCGCTTGAAATTAAATCCACACCGGGTAGTGGAACTACAATAACGCTTACCGTGCCGGTTAAGAATACGGTAGCAATTGAACAGTAAAATGATGAATGCAATCAAGATTGTTTTGGCGGACGATCACGTCCTGGTGAGAAACGGAATCAAAGCGATGCTGGAGTCGGACCACGATATCCAGGTCGTTGGTGAAGCAAACAATGGAAACGAAGCTTTGGAAGTCGCGAAGAAGCTGCATCCGGATATCCTGATACTCGACATCCGAATGCCGGAGCTGAACGGACTTGAAGCAGCGTCGCGACTTTCAGGATATTCGCCGTCAACGAAGGCTGTTATTCTGTCTATGCACGATTCAGAGGAGTATGTCCTTCAGGCACTGGACGCGGGCGCGTATGGCTACCTGTTAAAAGACACGGACAAAAATGAGTTCGTCAAAGCATTAAAGCAGGTGCACGGAGGATCCAAATACTTCAGCGGCGGCGTTTCCAACATACTCGCTAACCGCCTGCTTGGCTCACGTCCCGTTGCGACTCGTAGTACGGTGGAGGAAGATGCGTATCATCTGACACGCCGCGAAAAGGAAATCCTGCGCATGATCATCGATGGCAAACACAACCGTGATATTGCAGAAGCATCGGGCAAAAGCGTCCGCACCATTGAAACACATCGCTTCAACATCATGAAGAAACTCGGTGTCAACAATGCCATCGATATGGTGAACAAGGCAATCCGCGAAAACCTTGTGTGATTGAATCCCTACTGTTTTTTGGTTGCGTTGAACTCGTGGAACCAGAAGTCATCGTTGGGTACGTCGAATGAAATACCCTCAACCTTTCCGTTGTTATCAGTCTCAAACTTTACGGTGGCAAAGGTAAACCACGCCAGCACTTCGGGATGTTGCCATTCCATTTTCCAGGTGTCATAGTGCCAGTGTTCAAGCGTGGCGGTCAGGTCAGGCGTATGTTCGAAAGCAATTTTCATTTTACCGCCTTCAGTGCTTACCGTGATGTTCCCATAAACGTCGGTGTGATACGTTCCGAGACAATCCTCAACAGGAACAGTTGGTTTGGTATTCTGCACGCGACTTTTCATACGTTCCTCAATGCGCGGGTCGCGACCGGAATTCTTGTTGACGCGTTCCAGGGCTTCCTTCGACCAGTCTCGCACGGGCGCTTTCAGGAAAGCATCAAGCGTGTAATTCACCAGGGATGAATAAACCGGCCTCATGCCATTGGTAAGAACAACTACACCGAGATTTTCCACAGGAATCAATGCCACCGCCGACAACATGCCGGAATAGCCACCGGTGTGTCCTACGCGAAACTTGCCACGGTAGTCGCCGACGCTCCAGCCAAGTCCGTAACCTGCAAGATGGCCTGTGAGGTTTTTATTGGTGTGATCGACAACGAAATTGTTGTGAGGCGTCCAAATCAGGTTATGGGTTTTCGGGTCGATGATCGTATCGTTCTTCCATACGCCGTGGTTCATTTGAAAGATCATCCATTGCGCCATATCATTCACTGACGACAATATGCCCCCGGTGGCAGCGACGGTAGCCCAGTCTTCCCATGGCATGGCTACATGCTTGTCAACCGCGTAAATATGCGGTGTAGCATAGTTGCCTTTTTGTTCAAGCTCGCGCGTACCGACGATAGTCCGGTTCATCGTAAGTGGGTGGAGTAATTTTGAATTCACGAATTCGCCCCACGACTGCTCAGATACTCTTTCAATGATTTCACCGGCAGTGATGTACATCAGGTTTGAGTAACCAAAGCCTGCCCGAAAGCTGTAGTCGACAGGGAGGTGTTTGATACGGCGGATGATTTCCTCATCGCTGAGGTTTGAGCGGTACCAGATCAGGTCACCGCTGAATGTGCCGAGTCCGACGCGGTGGCTGAGGATGTCGCGTATCGTTGCCTCACGGGTCGCCATCGGGTCAGGCAGCTCGAACCAGGGAATGTATTTCGTAACCTTGTCGTTCCAGGAGAGTTTGCCTTCATCGACAAGGATGCCCACAGCCGTAGCAGTAAACGCTTTTGTGTTTGACGCGATGGCGTAAAGTGTATTTCCATCGGGCGCTTCCGATTTGCCGACTTCCTTTGTTCCATAGCCTTTGCTGAAGATAACCTTGCCATCCTTGACAATGGCGATACTCATGCCGGGAACATTCCAGTCTTTGAGTGCTTTTGCGTAATACGCGTCGAGTTTTTTGAGGTCGGCCTGCGCGAACGCACCGGTGAACGCGAACAGGAAGATTACAATGAGTTTATTCATGGGCAGATTAGGAAAGACAACACGGTTACGAAAATGCGAATTCAATTTCTAATTTCTAATTTCTGATTTCTGATTTCTGTGGCTTTTCTGTGCTTTCCGTGCTTTCTGTGAGCCAATGGTTTCGTCAAGAAAGATGACGATAAACTTTTTTATGAAATATCCAATTCCCACGAACCGCCATGCAATGAACGAATGCACATTTCCAAACATGCGTTTCGGGTTTCAGGTTTCCAAGTTTCAGGTTTCAGGAAGAATAACTGCAAAAGGACTTCGCGTGTGACAGCAATTTCTAATTTGGAAATTTATAATTTATAATTGATGGGGCGGACATTTAAATTAGCAGAGATCAAACTTGCCGCTCGTAGCTCGCAGCTTGCAACTAAAGCATTTACATTTTAATTAGCAGCCACAGCCAGAAGCCAGTAGCCAGTGGCCAGTGGCCAGAGGCTATTCCTGCAGCTCGCAGCTCGAAACTGAAGCCTACTCATGTCAATAGCAGCTGCAGCCAGAAGCCAGTTGCCAGAGGCCAGAAGCCATTATCTGCCAGTTGCCAGAGGACTCACCCGTTCTGACCTCGCTTCAGCGGGGCAAGCAGATATTCAAGGCCGTTGATCTTGATTTCATACAGTGTGGCCAGCATCATCCCGAGTTGTCCGGGCGGGAAGCCCTTTTGCGCGAACCATTCCAGGTATGACACCGGCAAATCGCAAAGGACAAGCCCCTTGTACTTACCGAAGGGCATGCGCATCCTGACGATGGATTTAAGTATGTTTGGGTCCGGTCCGGTGGGTTCTTGTGTTTGCATAAGGTGGCGAATTTAGGCAAAGTTAAACACCTTAAAAATCAGGTATTAGTTTGAACAGGTTTCATGCCGCACCAGGCAAGGGTCTCCGAAGGCTGAGTGGACGAAGAGTGGACAGAGAGTGGAGGGAGAGTGGACAAAGACTGGACAAAAAGTGGACAAAGAGTGGACAAATAGTGGAGGATGACCGGAGAATTCAGGTGGTTTCTGAATAGGATCCGATCCGCTTTTTTCACCGCAAAGTACCGCAATAACGCAAATGAATTTGTTTTGCCAGATTTGAAATAACCGATACCGGCGAGTAGATTGTCAAATGCACCGATCTATCCCATTCCTAATACTCATATTCGGTTGCCTCAGCTGCTATGCTCAGGTTGAGACTATCAAATTAAGCGGGGTGATTTATGATTCCGCTACTAAGGAACCCATTGAGTACGCCAATATCTATGTCACTCAGACGGCGGTCGGGACCGTGTCGTCTAGGTTGGGTGATTTTGAACTTAATATTCCGAAAGCGATACTGCCGAATACAGTCACCATTTCCTGTATTGGTTATCAAAGCAGGTTTATCCCCATTGACCATCTAGCAGATGCCGATGTGAGAATTCAGTTGAATCAGGCTGCTGTCCTTCTTAAAGAGGTAGCGGTTGTTGAGCAGCTGGACTCAGGTCTCGTTATTTTGAAGAAGGCAATAAAGGCCATAGACGAAAACTACCCGACAAGAAAGCACCTTCTGGAAGGATTTTACAGGGAGTTGTCGGTACGCGATACGGTGTACACGCGACTGATTGAGGCATCCATACTGGTGCAGGAGAGAAGCTACTCGAAAAAATCTTTTGACAAGGAAACGCTCGATGTAAGTGGCTCACGCGTTCAAATCCAGGCCCTGCGAAAAAGCGACGACTATCGCACGTATGATAAGGCGGGTAGCGTCATGAATTTCGTGTTCGGGTCGAAGAATGATTTGTATGAAATTTTCGAGGATAACTATATCAGGTTCCTGGGTATTAAGTCACCGCATTTCCTGTCGGATAATTTCTTGAAAGACTATGAAATAACGCTCAAGGGTAAGACGGAACTCGATGGGGAAGTTGTATATGTTGTCCAGCTTAGATCAAATACCGATTTGTTCTTCCTGCGTGAGGTTGATTTATACATTGGTAGAAATGATTTTGCATTTCTCAGGATAGAGAATTCGCTGCTTATAAACAAAAAAGACAGCAGACTGATGCAGGCCGGAATTAATGGCAAATATTTTTATCACGGAGATATATCCTACAGGAAGATAGGCGACAGGTATGTGCCTTTCGTCATTCGCACGCAGAAGTATGCATCCAACACCAACCCGTTAGTCAAATCCGAAAAAGGTACTGAACTCCAGTATATGGACCTCACATTCCTGCTTACCGATTTTTCAGAGCGAGACTTCTCAAAAATAAAGAAGAAGGAGACAGTGGACAGGAACAAAGACATTCGCAAAATCGATTGGCCGTATGATGAAGACTTCTGGAAGAATTATAATATGATTTTGCTGCATCCGATCAACGAGAAAGTGAAGTCGGAGCTGGAAAAGGAAACCGATCTGGAAACGCAATTCAGAAAGAACTGATGACCGATGTATTGTCGTTAAAAATAATCAAGATTCTCGGTGGTTTCCTTCTCCTGTACTTTATAGTCAGGTATGTAAATCACCTTTGGGTGTTTATGCCAGTGCGGTTGTATGGCAGTGATGAGGTGATGACCTTCAGCAATCATTTTTTCTTCAACTACATTCCTTACACTATATATGCGTTGCTGAAAATCTTCCTAATCGCGTGCATTCTATACCTTGGTGTTGTCCTGTACAATCTTGAACCGATAGGCGACTATGCGGCGTTTAGCGGTATCTTTAAGACGGTTATCGTCGCTGAACTGGCCTATTTGCTGCAAGTCCTGTGTGGGGTCATTTATTTTGTCATTTTCAAACCATCGTACAGCTTTGACGATTACAATGAGTTTAGTCCTTTCTCTCTTTATTCCATCACAGGCGATGTTGCATCAGTGTTCGATGGACTCCTCAAGGGCGTCAACTTATTTGAGTTGCTGCATGTATTTATTCTGATGGAGGGCGTCAGAACCGTTTTTGGAGTGACTGCCTCGAAGGCAACAACGATTGTCTTGTCGACCTACGGTGCAGCATTTTTGTTGTGGCACCTGACGGGATTTTAAGAGGGATTAAAGAGAATTGTCATGCCCGGCCTACTCATTAGTGCGCGCTAAAACGGGTATCGTGAACATTTCTCTTGCAGTGGACCGCGGCAGGGATAGTAGCGCGGCATGGCATTCAAGGACTAATGCAATGGCACGATTGAAAGGCAGGCGTATTCGACGTAACAATGTTGTCGGCTGAAGGTTTGTTGTGACTGATGTATAATGCAAGTAAGAAAATGCATAACAGATGATTTGTCGCGCCGCGCGGATAGCCCGGTGGCCCCTTGTATACTCTGATTAAGTGCAGAAATTATTAGGGCCAGCCGCCCTGATAGACTTACTGTTGAGCGGAGACGGAGAATCCAGGGATTTGCACGTATAGCGTTCACTGCAGTGAAAACGGCGGGCGAGATTAAAAAACGTTAACAACCATGTTAGCACGAAACAAACTTGCAACTTGTAGCTCGTAGCTCGAAGCTCAAGCACTGTCTTTGCATCCGTCAGTACCTTCCTTCTTTAGCTCTTTCAATCCATTGTGGATACTAACCGACCCTTGATCCTTCGCAGGTCATGATGACGGATGGGTAGACGCCGAGAAGTTAATCGCCTCTTACAGAACGGCGAGCATTCAAGTAAGCACGAACCAAACTTGCAACTTGTAGCTCGCAGCTCAAGCACTGTCTTTGCACCCGTCAGTACCTTCCTTCTTCACCTCCTTCACCATCATGTATACTAATCGAAGCCACCTGCCTGCCCCTGCAAGCTATGCCCTCGCGTGTGAGATGCACCCAACATCGGGTTTCCCGCCCTTTTCGCGCAAACGATTTTCTATTCCAAACAATGCTTTGCGTAAATATTTTAAGTATAAATACGTAAAAACCTTTGAATATATACGTAATAAATACGTATTTCAATACGTAGATTTGACGAAAAGGGAGTCATACAGGTGAAACCAGACGCCACTCAACCTGGAGACACAAACTACAGTCATGATCGGGAATTGGGAAGCAGGGACGGCATGTCTGCAAATCCAGGTGCACGCAATGAAAAACAAAATCCCCTTTTGGAACGGCAATTCCTCCAGGGGACTATTTAGTCTGGTATACACTAAACCCTTAAAAGTATGAAGAAAACTTTTTACCTCCCAATGCTCATGGTCCTTGCCTCGGCCTTCGCTGCGCAGGCTCAGTTTACCCTTAGCGCCGACGTCAGGCCCAGAGCAGAATTCAGAAACGGTTTTAAACGTCCGCTGACAAAAGATGATGACGCTGCATTTTTTGTCGAGCAGCGCACGCGCCTCAATACTCATTTCAATGCCGAGAAATTCGAATTATACATTTCACTGCAGGATGTGCGTGTATGGGGTGCAGCCACGCAGGTGTATAAAGCAGATCCTGCCTTGTCCAATGTCTATGCCGCCTGGGCTGCGTATCGTTTTAATCCAAAGCATAGCCTCGCCGTGGGGCGTATGGAACTCGACTACGATAACGTGCGTATTCTTGGCAATCTCGACTGGGCCGCACAGGGACGATCACACGATCTTGTGAAGTACGAATACAAAGGCACTTCTTTTAAGCTACACGCCGGCGCCGCTTTTAACCAGGACGCGTCGACACCGGAACCTGCAAAATTCCGCAGCACGTATTACGGTGTACAAAACAGTTACAAGACGCTGCAGTACGCGTGGTTACACAAGGACTGGACTAACGGCGGACTTTCATTCCTGATTCTCAACAACGGTGCCTCAGCAACGAAAACGGTGGACGGGCTCACGTATGTCGACTCAACGGTCAACTTTTCACAAACGGCGGGATTTTACGGAACGAAGAAGATCGGCGACATCGCTCTTGAATTCGATGCATACTACCAGACCGGGAAGAACCCTGCCGGCAAGAAACTCGGCGCCTACATGGTTGGTCTGAACGCCACATTCATGAAATCAAAACCGCATAACATCAACGTTGGCTTTGACTATCTGAGTGGTGACAAGTCGACAACCGAAAAAGATGAAGGCTTTAATCCGATGTATGGAACACACCACAAGTTCTATGGCTGGATGGATTATTTCTACGTGGGCAATGCCCATAAGAACAAAGGATTAATTGATGCCTTTGTAAAGGCGAAGTTCAAAACCGGAGAGAAATCTTCATTGCTCTTGCACGGCCATGAATTCTTTGCCGAATCGCCGATCGTCACCAACGACAATGTTGAAATGTCGGCCACACTGGGAACCGAACTCGACCTCGTTTACGTGGCAACGCTGGCACCAGGTGTTGTGTTGAATGTCGGTTATTCGCAGATGTTTCAAACCAAATCGCTGGAGTTCATCAAGGACGTAAGCAATTCAAAGGGCAGTGCAAGCTGGGCGTGGGCGATGATAAGCTTCAAGCCAACACTTTTTACGACGCGGACCGAAGAATCAAACAAGAACTGAAAACCTAAACAAGTGAACCCATGAAGTCAGGAAAGATAATTTACATAACTCTTACTGCAGTATTTCTCGCTGCTTTCGCAGGACTGTTTATCTCATGTGGAAGCAAGTCGGAAGCCGCTGCAACCAATACCACAGACCTTGCTGACAGCGATGAACCGGAGAAGGTAGAACTGACATTAGGTTTCATAAAGCTCACCGACATGGCTCCGCTCGCCATTGCAAAGGAAAAGGGCTTTTTTGAAGATGAAGGCCTCTACGTGAAACTGGAGGCACAGGCGAACTGGAAAGTTCTGCTTGACCGAGTGATCTCTGGTGAATTAGACGGGGCCCATATGCTGGCAGGCCAACCCATCGGGGCTACTATTGGTTTCGGAACACAATCGCCCGTAGTGACACCGTTGAGCATGGATCTTAATGGTAACGGCATAACGGTATCCAACGAAGTGTGGGCCGAGATGAAGAAGCACATTCCCGTGGAGGGTAGCAAGCCGGTGCACCCGATTAAGGCTGATGTGTTGTTGCCGGTGCTCGAAAAATTCCGCAAGGAAGGTAAACCATTTAAGATGGGGATGGTGTTCCCCGTATCTACGCACAATTACGAGCTGCGTTACTGGCTGGCTGCGGCTGGGATATCACCTGGCTACTACACGGCTACTGATGTTACGGGAACAACTAATGCAGATGTCCTTCTTTCTGTGACACCGCCGCCACAAATGCCGGCAACGCTCGAAGCAGGTACAATCAATGGCTACTGTGTAGGTGAGCCGTGGAATCAGCAGGCCGTATTTAAGGGCATAGGTGTTCCCGTCATTACCGACTACGAAATCTGGAAGAACAATCCTGAAAAAGTATTCGGCGTGAGCAGGAAATTCGCTGACGAAAATCCGAAGACGCTGGTAGCGCTGACCAAAGCGTTGATACGTGCCTGCAAATGGCTTGACGAAAACGATATGGCGAACCGTCGCGAGGCTGTTGAAATACTTTCGCGTACCGAATACGTGGGTGCCGATGCTGAAGTAATTGCAAACAGCATGACAGGCACTTTCGAATATGAGAAGGGCGACAAGCGTTCACTTGAAGACTTCAATGTCTTTTTCAATTACAACGCTTCGTATCCGTATTACAGTGACTGCATCTGGTATCTCACGCAGATGAAGCGTTGGGGCCAGATCCTCGAACCAAAAGACAACGCGTGGTATATCGAAACAGCAAAGCAAATCTACCTCCCTGAGGTATGGCTCGAAGCCGCGAACGCACTCAAAGAAGAGGGCCATCTCGATGAAACTGAAATTCCAACTACAGATGGATTCAAGGAACCTGACGGAAACTTCATTGACGGCATTACCTACGATGGTCGTGATCCGGTGGGATACATAAGCAAGTTTAAAGTTGGCCTGAAGGATGCCGCGCTCTGATGAAACGTACCGTAAACACAGTAACACAAAATAAATGATGAAATGAAAGAAGCAGCGCTAAAGTTTTTCAATTCGACCGGGATGAAATGGGGCATTCCCTTTGTGAAACTGGTTTCCGGTGAGCGTAT
>JAEZDW010000371.1 GCA_023417955.1 Bacteroidota bacterium | reverse complement strand
TTTGTGCTCTCCATCGTTATCACAATTGTCATTTCGCTATTCATGCACGGAAGACTCTTCTTAATGAACTGGCGTGTCACTGCCATTGAGGCGGAAGAGCTTCAGCATGAAAGCATCCGCGCCCGTTACGAAAGTCTCAAAAACCAGGTGAATCCCCATTTTCTTTTTAACAGCCTGAATGCACTCACCCACCTCGTTTATGAAGACAAGGAAAAAGCTCAGATGTTTATCCGGCAGTTGGCCGACGTCTATCGATATGTCCTTGATACTCAGGAAAAGGAATTGGTTTCGCTGGACGAAGAATTGGCCTTCACGCAGTCTTATCTTTACCTGCAGCAAATCAGATTTGGTGAGAAACTTTCGGTGTCTGTTGAACTGAAGGGGGTGGCTGGTTATCTTCCGCCACTTGCCCTGCAGATGTTGATCGAAAATGCGATTAAACACAATGTTATATCGGAAGAGCAACCATTATCGGTTCGTGTTTTTGCCGAAGGTAATTTCCTGATAGTTGAAAACGATCTTCAGGAACGAAATCGCTACCGGGAGCCATCATCGGGATTTGGATTGCAGAATATAATGCATCGATACGAGATGCTCTCTGCACAAATTCCCGCGATTACAAAGTCTGAAGGCATGTTTAGGGTATCAATACCGTTACTTACCGACGGGCAACCGGCGGAAATCAGGGGAATAAAAGTATGACCGTATTAATCATTGAAGACGAACCCCAGGCAGCGATGCGCGTCGAGCGACTCAGCACCGAACTCATTCCCGACGTGGCTATTGCCGGAAAAATAGATTCTGTTAAAAAAGCAGTTGACTACTTTCGCTCTGGCAATGTGCCCGACCTTGCCCTGATGGATATCCAGCTTGCAGACGGAACCAGCTTCGAAATCTTTCAGCAGTGCGACGTGAAGTGCCCCGTCATCTTTATCACGGCCTACGATGAATATGCGATACGCGCATTCAAAGTGAATAGTGTCGACTATATTTTAAAACCGGTTGATAAAGACGAATTCAAACAAGCAATCGAAAAATTCCATGCGTTGAAGGCACCGGGTGATGATTCTACAAAGGCACTTGGCAATATCGCCGAAGCAATTCAAATGCTGACGCGGAAGTATAAGAACCGGTTCGTGATCAAGGTCGGTGAGCACCTGAAAACCATCGAAACCAAAAACATTCTGTATTTCTTCAGCAAAGACAAAACAACATTCTGCAACACTACGGAGAACAGGAACCTGATCCTCGATTACACACTGGAGCAGCTGGAAGACATGTTGAACCCCGACGAGTTTTTCAGGATCAATCGCAAGTACCTGGTTTCTGCTTCATCGATTGCTGATATCATTCACTATTCAAACAGCAGATTGAAGCTCATCCTTAAGAATACGAATGACAATGACGTTATCGTTGCCCGGGAAAGGGTGGGGGACTTCAAGGCCTGGCTGGACCGCTGAGCGTTATTCGAATATAGCTTTCAGGTCATCGATGTCGGACCGGGTCAGTGGCTTCGTAATAAAGTGAATGACTTCATGGAACGATAACACATAATCCCTGTCGATGTTGCTTTCGGAACTTGTAAGGACTACGATACGGGACTTATGAGTAACGCTGTCTGGTAAACTGGAAAACTTTTTCAGGAATGCAAAGCCATCGGCGTCTGGCATGTTGAGGTCGAGGAATATAGCGTCCGGAGCAGATTCGCTGGATGCTTTGTTAAGCGACTTAAAAGCTTCATTAGCAGAATTATACATTTCAATCTCTGCCGAGAAATCATTGACTTCCAGGAAGCGTTTCTGAATAAACAGGTCAATATCGCTGTCATCTATGAGGACGACTTTTTTAACACTCCCTTTCTGCATACTTCTGCCACCCTTGGCTTCGGTTAAACATAGAAAAATAATTCCTGATTCATCCCTATTTGGGCCAAAATTATAGGAGGCGGGTTTTAAAACCATTAAAAATATGTTAAAATTGGACCTTGTTAAAAATGCCAACCACCATGAAATTGAAACATGCCCTGTATTTGTTCTTGAGCGCCCAGATAACGCTTGGCCTGGTCTCCTGTGGCTCATCGTCAAGTGATAAAGTAAACAACTCGGACGAGTTCAAGGAAGCCCAGAAAGAAAGCCTGAAACAACAAATTGAAGACGTCGTCTATAATATCCCCTCACCAACCGAAATTCCCTATCTCCTTCAGGCAACCGGAGCTGATTTCAACCCGGGGCTGGTTAATTCTCCTTCAAAAGTCGACCAATATACGGCCCGCCACGATAAGGCTGCATTGAACCTTGGCATTTATGCGGCTGATGTTGGCTACCTCGCTTCTTATGACAAAACCCAGGAGGCGATTAACCACCTGAATACGTGCAAGACCCTCGCTGAAGACCTCGGTGTGATTGGCGCGTTCGATATTGAAGTTCTGAAACAGTTTGAAGCGAACATAAGCAATAAAGATTCACTGTCTCATGTGCTTGATCGCACAATCAAGAAAACTGAAAACTTCCTTAAAGATGACAACCGGAACAAACTTGCAGCCTTGGTGGTTACAGGAAGTTTTGTTGAAGGCCTGTACATCTCTACCGGACTTATCAAGTCATATCCGAAAGACCTGCTCCCTGATGACAAGCGCAACCTCGTGCTTACGCCGCTGATGCAAGTCGTACTCCAACAAAAGAAATCGGTTTCTGAGTTGTCAAAAATGCTTTCTGCAATAGAGCCTTCAGACCCGATAACAGGCATGATCGACGACCTGAAACGTCTCAATGCCGCTTACGGAAACCTCAACATCGAAGAACAAATCAAGAATAACAAGGCAAACCTTGTTCTTAGCGACAAGAACCTCGTAGAGATCACCGAAATTGTTGAGAAACTTCGCAAAAATATTACGGAGTAATACGAAAGCATTTTCTCACTGGAAAGGACCGGCCTCAAGCCGGTCCTTTTTTATTTTAATAGCGGTACTTTCTCTATCTTTAAGTCTTTCGACTAACCCCTGACCTATGAGCGAGTCTCTTTTAAGAGCGATACTTCGTTTGTTCGCTGTTGTAGCACATGAGGATGAGGTATCGCGCCCTGAACGCGAGCAGATCAAATCATTTCTGGAAGATCATATGAGCGGGGCTGCTGTGGAAGCCTATCTCCGGACCTTTGATGAAATATGCACTTCCCTGCCTCCGCGACCCAAACAGTGGGAAGAAGAGGTGGATCGCCTCAAACAACTCTGCCAGGAGGTAAGCCCAAACCTTACCCAAAAACAAAAGGCGGTTATTCTTGTTGAACTTGTAACTATCATTCAGGCTGATGGAACGATTTCCGATCGCGAGAACCAACTGGTACGAACGATTGGAGAAATGTTCATGGTGAACACCACGGCAATAGACGTCATTGAAAAATTCGTACTCGGCAAAACCGAAACGGATCTCGATGATTCCAGAATCCTGCTTATCCACGCATCGGACGCAGACCTGCCCAACAGCCCCGTGATCCGGAAAACGGCATTGAAGGGGTTCATCGCCGTGCTGTATCTCGACTTCGTTGATCTTTATTTCTTCCGCTACATGGGATCGTCATCCGTTTTCCTGAATGGAGTACCAGTCAGGTCCGGAAAGATCAACGTGCTGGCTGTGGGTAGCCTGATCCGCTGGGAGAAAGATGACCCTGTGTACTATGGCGATATCCTTCAGAAATTCAAACTCTTTGGCGGATACTCGCGGCTTAGTTTCGAAGCCATTGATATTAGCTATAAGTTCAAAAGTGGAAAACCCGGTCTCCGGAACGTATCGCTGGCCGAAGAGTCGGGTAACCTCATCGCGCTCATGGGGGCAAGTGGTGCCGGAAAGAGTACGCTGCTCCATGTTCTCAATGGAACGGAGAAGCCGTCATCCGGTAAAGTACTGATCAATGGAATTGACATCCACCGGGAGCCACAAAAAATAGAAGGTGTAATCGGATTTGTACCGCAAGACGACCTCCTCGTCGAAGACCTGACCGTTTACCAGAATTTGTATTATGCCGCAAAGTTGTGCTTCAGCCAGAAATCCGAAGAGGAGATCGATGCGTTGGTTCTGAGAGTGCTTGAAGATCTCGGTCTGGAAGAAACGCGAAATTTGAAGGTCGGCTCCACGCTGCAGAAAACGATCAGTGGTGGTCAACGCAAGCGCCTGAATATCGGGCTTGAGTTGCTCCGCGAACCTGCAGTCCTTTTCTGCGATGAGCCTACCAGCGGACTGTCATCACGCGATTCAGAAAACATTATCGACCTTCTCAAGGAACTCAGCCTAAAAGGAAAACTCGTCTTCACCGTTATTCACCAGCCTTCCAGCGACATCTTCAAGATGTTCGATAAGCTGCTTATCCTGGATACCGGTGGTTACCAGATCTATTACGGTAACCCTGTGAATGCGATACTGCACTTCAAGAAATGCATTGACCTCGTCAATAGCGATCAGGGCGAATGCCACGAATGTGGTAATGTGAACCCTGAACAGATTTTCAATATCATTGAGACCAAGGTGATCAATGAGTACGGCCATTTCACAAACGAGAGAAAGATATCAGCTGAGCAATGGCACAGTATCTTTCAGAAGACTCACCGAAAATCAGAGGTGACGACCTCGGACGATGTTCCACATTCCACACTCCGAATACCCACGAGGCTAAAGCAGATGGTGCTTTTCGGACTGCGCGATGTGCAGGCAAAATTGCATAACCGGCAATATCTTATCATCAACCTCCTGGAGGCACCGCTTCTCGCGTTTATACTCGGATACATCGTTCGTTATTACAATGTTGACGACAGGTTTCTGTCAGGTTATGTGTTCGGAAAGAACGTGAACCTGCCGGCGTACCTGTTCATGAGTATAATCGTGGCGTTGTTTATGGGATTAACCGTGAGCGCTGAACAAATTATCCGCGACCGGAAAATACTGAAGCGCGAAGCATTCCTCCACCTGAGCAGAAGCAGTTATCTGATGTCGAAGATAAGTATCCTGTTCACCCTTTCGGCGATCCAGACGTTCCTGTTCGTACTGGTCGGATCGTTCATTCTTAAGATTGAAGGGATGTTCTTCCTGCAATGGTTTATCCTGTTTACAACTTCATGTTTTGCGAACCTGCTTGGATTGAATATTTCATCGGCGTTTAACTCCGCCGTTACGATTTATATCCTTATTCCACTGCTGTTGATCCCGCAGTTGATACTCAGTGGCGTGGTCGTGAAGTTTGATAAGCTGAACCCTGCCATTGGAAACACCGCTACCGTACCTTTTGTCGGCGACCTTATGGCATCGCGATGGGCATTTGAAGCGCTGATGGTGACCCAGTTTAAGGATAATAAATTCGAACAGGAGTTTTATTTATACGATAAGACCATGGCTAACGCCGACTTCAAGAAAGTTTACCTTATTCCGGAACTTGAAACGCGTTTGCAGTTTTGTATCAACAACCTGAAAGATGAATCGCCGGCAATAAGGGAGAAAGTTCAGGATGACTTCGCGCTCGTCAGGAATGAACTGGGGCGAGAACTTGCAGCGACGGGTCAGCAGCTTCCCGAGCTGGAGAATCTCACCCTTGATCGGTTTAATGTGGATACCTATAATGCGATATACGGATTTCTGGAGTCGCTGAAAAAATTCTATGTGAATCGGTACAATCAGGCGGACCAATTGAAGGAGAAGCAAATTGAACTCCGGACGAAAAGCCTGGACGACGGCGTGAGCTTTGCGCATTACAGGGAGCGTCATCACAATGAAGCGATCAGCGATCTTGTAAAGAATACTACCGAGCCGCACCGTATCATTGAACAAGATGGTAAACTGATTCAAAAGATATATCCAATCTATAAAGATCCTGACCCGGATCATGCGATTGATTTTGATGCTCAGTTCTACATGCCACAAAAACATTTCTTTAATTCGAATATTGATACGTTTTACTTCAATACCGGTGTGATCTGGTCGATGACGTTTGTTCTTGCATTGCTCTTGTACTTCGACGTACTGCGTCGTATTATTGACGGGCTTGGAAATCTTACGAATCCCCTGTACCGGAAATAGGTTGATACTTCATGTTCTTCTTCCTTTCAAAAACGGTTCCTTATCTCGTCATGCCGCTGTCGCTCATCGTGATTTCATTCCTGGTGGGTGTATTTGTGCGCCGGCCGAAACTCAAGCGTGTATTCTTCTGGCTCGGTTTCGGGCTCCTGATTTTCTTCTCAAATGATTTCATCGCGAATGAAGCAATGCGGAACTGGGAGATTCCTGCTGTACCGTTTTCGGATGTTAAGCCACATAAACTTGGCATTGTACTGACGGGTACGACTATTGATAAAGCCGATCCCGACGACCGCGTGTACTTCAACAAAGGGGCAGATCGCGTTACTCATACGGTGCATTTATACAAACTCGGACTCATTGAAAAGATTCTCATCAGCGGGGGTACGGGCACGATCACGGAAGAAACCGAACCTGAGGCAAACAAGTATGAACGCGCGATGATTATGATGGGAGTGGCTGCGGAAGATATTATTATCGAAAACGCTACACGCAACACCTACGAGTCGGCCGTGGCAGTAAAGCCGATGCTGGAACGTATGGGCTACACGGAGAAGGATTGCCTGCTTATTACTTCAGCATTTCACATGCGGCGTTCCCTTGCGTGTTATCGCAAGGCAGGTTTGAATCCCGACGTTTTTTCCACTGATTTTTATTCACACCCGCGGCATTTCTATCCGGATTCGGTACTCGTTCCCCGTGTCGAGGCATTGGTTAACTGGCACAAGCTCTTTAAGGAATGGATCGGCTTTGTCGCATATTGGGTTGCAGGGTACGTCTGAAAGAATGAGAGGCTGTCCGGAATGGACAGCCTCTTCAGTTCAGGTTAGGTTAAATGGAAGATCTTATTAATTGATAGGCAAGCCTGTTGCCTGATATTTTCCAAGGTGAGCCTTCGGAATCGTTGCTCCAAATTTCGCATTGATAGCATCGATAAATACGTTGGCAAAGAATGCATAACCGCGTGAGTTGGGGTGCACACCATCTTCAGAGAAAATCCCTGTGGGGGGATTGATGTTGGGGGTGATGGTAACACCATTTTGCACTGCGAACTGAGAAGCCAGCAGGGCATTAAAGGCTCCGTCCACGTCCGCCAGTGCGAGGCGTGAGGAATTCGCAGCCACGACCCCTGCGACGATCGCGTTGTAGGCAGTCCTGGCTGCATTGATTTCATCGCGTTCAGCAGGAGTGATTACCCAACGATCACCAACAGGCTCATTCACTCCAAGTTTTCCAAATGTGCCATCCGTTCCAAGTATCGACCCTGTCGAAAGCGGAATGATGTCAGTTGGAGTTGATTGACGAATCTGTTCGTAAGGAGCGAGTGCGGCACGTTGATCAGCGTTGATAATGCTAAGGCCCAGCATAGCGTCGAAATAGTCACCAAGATCAGCCAACGATTCGTCGACAAGCATGATTTTGTTGTCGCAGCCCGCCGCGAAAGTAAGCTTGCGCGTGGCGATTTCTGCGGCGAGGTCGTCTGAAATTCCAAAGGCCTCCTTGTTGGCTATCAGTCCGTCCAGTGCAGTGTTATAACCCGCGAACCCGGCATTAAGTTGTCCGGCTGTTACAGCATCCAACGGAATCGGGTTGTAAGCCACTGCAGTAAAATGAGGCATCTTGAATACATCAGGGAAGTTTCCCACAACTCCGCTTAGGTCGTCATTCGACATTAAGAGCAGCGTTAACGCGGCCCCAAACCGATAATCAAATCCGTTTGGCATTCCGGCATTTGGAGAGGTCAATGGTGCAAGGTCCTCATCCGCGCCAAAGGCAGCATAGAGAAAGAAGTCATCCATACCTGCCCAGAAAAGGAAGAACGTACCGTCCGCAGCGATTGCATCATTGATGATGGTAGATGTTCCCGGGGCTGATGCAAACCTTCCATAGAAAGGCGAGAATCCTGCCGCAGGGTCGGGATTTCCCCAGTTACCGGTAGCCGGCACGAGGAATTGGCCGATAGTAACAGCAGGAACAGCGAAGTTGTTAAGCTCGGATTTGTCGCCGCTGTACATGAACCCGGGATTTGCCTGGGGATTCGGCACTGCCTCCAAATTACCTGCAGCGTATGCCTGCGGCGTAGGACGCGGGGAAACAGTTCCTGTCGCGCAATCAGGAGTGGTGCCATATTGTAGCAGCATTCTGCCAAGAATAGGCTTCGTCATGTCCGAAAGGAATGGCTGCGTAACAAAAAGGTTCCAGCCAAGTTCCGCGTTAATGTTTGGCTGATTGAATGTCGCCGGCGCGCCGACGCACTTGAGCTGATTATGAACAATTGCTGCGAGTGAATTTGCCTGGCCGGAATTGAAAAGGGCAGCACCCTGAACACCAGCTACAAATGAATTCCCAATCGCAATAAATTTGCTGAAGTCGGCATCGCCGCTGGTTGCTCCGGCCGGACAATCCGGTGTGGTCACAACAGGTTCCGGATCCTTTAACTCCATTACTTCCTGGTCGCAGGCATTGAGCACTAACGCCAGGGCTACTGTCAATCCGATATATCGAAAGTTTTTCATAGTCAATTCCGGTTTTATTTCATGAATTGGTCAAAGGTCAGGGAAATGTAGTATTGCTGTCCTACAAACGGACCTCCGAAATTGGTGCGGTAGTCACCACCGCCAATGTTCGTTCCACCAATTTTCACCATTGTTTTCATAGACGAAATCTTGTAGTTCAGCTGCGCATCAAAAACGCCGAACTCGGGCACAACCCAGATTCCGAAGTCAGACTGCCAGAGGAATACATCCTGCCAACGGAAGTTGATATTGAAGCCGAGGTTCTTGGCAAGCTTCCGTGAACTCAAACCGATACTGAATTTATTCTCGGGTGTATTGAATCCTGCCCGGAAGTTCTCGTCTTCGTTTTTGCTCTCCTCAAACGTTGCGCGGTTATAGTTACCACTGAGTTGAAGAT
>JAEZDW010000330.1 GCA_023417955.1 Bacteroidota bacterium | reverse complement strand
ATCTTCAAGTTCTTACTACAACAGTAAGATCTACAAGAACAGAGGATACGAGAATGGTTCACTTCATTTTGAAGAGGTTGCAGTCGAACTAACGCCTGGCGAGCCGTCTTTGGTTTCGGCAGACTTCGACCATGATGGCCTGACCGATCTGGTAATCTCTTCGCCCGGGGTGACGATACTGCTGAACAAAGGTAGCGATAGTTTTCAGACCCTTAATGTCCCATCGCTACGGGGCTCTCCGATGATCTCAATAATTGACTGGGATGACGACGGCGACCTCGACATCTATATCAGCAACTATTACAGCATAAATCCATTAGAGGGAGGCAAGGCCAGAATCCTGCTAAATCAGACGATCGTAAACGGGAACGGAGTTTCAAATACCCGTCCCAGCGCCCCGGAGGGACTGACGGCCACACAGGATTCATCAGGAGTTCATCTCACCTGGAGTAAGCCTCATGATGATCACACTCCGGCTAAAGCATTGACTTATGATGTTGTCCTTATCCGCGATGGCAAAACATTATCAAAGGGAGCCCACAATCCGGACAATGGTAAAGCAATACGTCTTCTTCCCGGTAAGAGTACGGGCATAGCCACCTTCAACAATCTCCTGGTCGGAGTCTACACGTGGCGCGTTCAGGCTGTCGATGGGTCTTTCGCGCGATCAGATTTCGCGGAAGGAACATTTACGTTTCTCCCGCCACCTCCGAACGTTCGGGATACAACAATCTATCGCTGTGGGCGGACGATAACGCTGACGGCGCCGGGAACCGACGTGGAGTGGTACAGTGACAAAAATTTGACGCAGTTGCTTGCGTCGGGTCAATTTCGTCCCACAGAAAGCCAGACCGTGTACGTTACGCAAACCGTTGACGGATATCGTGGCATACCGCGGCCTGTCAAGATTACAATTTTCGACGGGCCGCCGGTACCAGACTATTCAATTCCTAATCCGCTGACAATTTGCAATGATTTGGGCGCAACGCTTTGGGCATCCGGTTCGGACCTAAGGTGGTATTCCGACCAGACTCTCCAGAACGTGGTAGGTAGAGGCGAATATATTCAAGTTCCGGCCCTGGATGAAAGCTATTATGTTACACAAACCGTAGACGGATGCGAGGGTACGCCATTGGAGGTTAAGGTGAAGAAAATAAATTTTAAACTTACCTTTTACTACAGTGATGGAATGCTCAGGGTCACAGAAACTGACGCCGATCATTACGTTTGGTACCGCAATGGATTCTTTTTTCAAAGTACAACTGATCCGTTCATAGCGATACCTGAAGAGCCCGCTACATATTCGGTCTCGGTTTCCAAAGAAGGTTGCTCGGCCTACTCGCAACCCGTAGCATACCCTGATGAAGTGACAGAAGCCGAAACGCAACTCGAACCTGATTGGATCATTTTTCCAAATCCGGCTTCTTCACATGTAACATTGAAAATGATGAAAGCGCCAGGCGCGACGGTTTCCATCATAAACACCCAGGGAAAGTTGGTTTACTCGAATGCCTTCGATACGGCCCGGGAACAAACTATAGATGTTAGCGACTGGGTGGCGGGTATCTATATGATTATTGTCGATGACGGAAAGTCACTCTCCACTAAACGGTTGGTACTATTCTAGATTCAGACCAGGTCAGGAATTTGTTTAATTTGCGTTGAGGAAAATGATCATAAAATTCAGGACAACTGCGGGTGCAGTCAACCGGAAATTGGTTTCGCTACTGTTAGCGCTTTTTTCGCTTAGCAGCACGGCAGCAGGCACGTCGGGAAGTGTCCATTTCGGCAAACATAACGAACGCTTACCTGCTTCTATTCCTGACGACCGAGACGTCACGTTATCAGCTGCGGTTCCTCCCACAGAACGATCGAACGAAAAACCCAGGGGTCTCGATTTTGAAGTAGCTGAAGACGAAGACAAGACATTGAGGCTGACGTCGGATGATTTCCTCAACAACTTCACGGACCCGGACCCTTCCGACAATCTTGAGAGGATAAAAATAGTCAGTCTTCCTGAAAATGGTACCCTCTATGTTTACACTTCAAAGGCGGCAATCGGACAGGAAGTCACACCCGACCTTTTCCCCTTCATTGAATTTGAACCCTTTCCCGACTATGCAGGTACCACTACTTTCGCGGTGCTTCCATACGATGGAAAGGAATACGCTGACGCTAATTGGACTATCACATTACGGATTAATCAGGTAAATGATCCTCCGATGTTTGATTTATTATCAGCGAAAGTACTTAATGAAGATTTTTTAGCAAACGTTCGGATCCGTCCAGAGCCTCACTATTTCCATGCAGAGGATGATCAGGTTATTGTATATTCGCTTTCTCCGCAAAACTCCGATATCCTCGAAGTGTTTTTCAATCCGGCAAATGGCGAAATATCGGTAGGATCGCTCAAGGATAAATTCGGCGAGGTTGAATTCACAATAACCGCGAATGACGGACAACCTGAAAACAATACCTATTCGAAAAAGGTAAAAATAATCGTAAAGGCGGTTAATGATGCGCCAACACTTGCACCGATTGGTGATGTGGAAACGGAACGGTCTTCCATTACGATCGACCTCGATGTAAAGGATCCTGATAACTACCCTACGGCTTCGATGTTTACCGCTTTTTCAAGCGACTACACGATCGTCCGGCCTGAAAAAATCAAATTCACATCCTCAGAAGACGGCCAGATTAAAATGACTATTGTGCATGAAGGGAAACCCGGAGACACAAACATTACCGTACAGATGAATGATGGCATCTTTTTCCTTACACAGCATTTCAGGTTTACGGTAATGGTGATTACCGGCCTTGACGATGAAGTCCAAGACGACATCGTTATCTTTCCTAACCCGGTTTGGAAAGACTTTCAGATTAAATCCCACAGGAACGATGAAGTGTTGTCGATATTAGTGAGCGATACGGAGGGACGGAAGGTGCGTTTGCTCACCCTTGATAAAGCGCCGTACCAAATGGACGTCAGCGATATCCCTCCCGGCATCTACATCATTGAAGTTTTAGGAAACAACGGAACAGTTTTTTCCGGAAGAATCGTAAAAAGATAAAACGCGCCTATGATATCCCGGATTGTACCCACTCTGTTTCTTGTTGCGGTATCGATGTTTGGTGCTGCCCAACCCTTCAATGATGCAACTCCCGCAAACTTGCCCGCGGTAGAGTCGGGAGACGTTGCCTGGGCCGACTTCAACAACGATGGCTATCTTGACTTTGCCATGATAGGCCGGTCAGGTTCCGGGAATTTTGGTGGTATATATGTCGGCGCCGGCGACGGGACATTTGAACTACTTCCGTTCGGCAATATGCCGGCCATGAGGAACGGCGATCTTGACTGGGGTGACTTCGACGACGACGGAGATCTCGATCTGGCAATCACCGGAAGAACAGACGCAACACCGTGGCAAGTTTTAAAGGTTCTGCGGAACAACGGCACCTCATTTGAAGAATTCTTCAGTGCGTCCGGCGCTGCAGGGGGTTCATTGACATGGTTCGACTACGACAATGACGGAGACCTTGATCTTTACCAGGTAGGCTCTTCTTTTGACAATTGGCATCCGAACTCAGTATTCATCAACAGCGACGGGACGTTTTCCGTGGAGAACACTTTTGGAATTAAGGGATACTATTCGGAACTGGACATAGATGAGACCGTATGTATTGCTACGGATTTTGACAATGATGGGGATCGGGATCTGTTTTCGTCGGGAAAGTATAGTCATGGTGTGTGGAACGAGGCAAGTCTCCTTGTTAACCATGGGGTGAAAGACATCGCGAACACGGCTGAATATCGTTTTGCATACCACGATATCGCCATACGGAGTGGATCAGTAAACCAGGGTGACTTCAACAAGGATGGGCTAATGGACTACTTCTTAACCGGAAACAGCAGCTCCATCAATGCCCGGAACACACCCTTCTCCCGGTTACTGTTTGGAACGGGTAACGGGAATTTCTTGCGGCGTGGCTCACTACTGGATGTCTATAACTCATCCAGCGATGTCGGCGATATTGACAATGATGGGGATCTCGATATTCTCGTTTCCGGGGAAACCGCCGACGGCCCCCTTACCAGAATCTACCTGAACGACGGTATGGGGAATTTCACTGATAGTGGCGTTACGAATCTCGTCGGACTTCGTTTCTGCTCCGTCAGTTTAGGCGACTTCGACAATGATGGCGACCTCGATATCGTTATGATCGGAAGGGATCAGGACAATCTTCATACAACCAAACTCTACCGAAACGATCTTCGGTCTGGATATCCGGCGCCAAATGAGAGGCCGGCACCCCCTTCGAATTTGAGATTCAAGATGGAAAACAATAGTGTAATTCTTGAGTGGGACGCCGCAAGTGATAAGGAGACACCGTCGAGTTCACTGACATACAATGTGTACATTGCGATTGCTTCCGGAAAACCATTCAAGATGTTTCCTCAGGCCATTGCTGAAACCGGGAAGCGGAAAGTTTACGAGCATGGAAACACATCGTTGAACACCAAATGGACGGTGAAAGGCCTTAAAACGGGCACCTACTTCTTCTCTGTTCAATCAATTGACGGGGCGAATGCAGGATCGGAATTTGCTCCTGAGGTAGCGTTCAATTACACGAGAATCGATGCTGAAGGCTCTTCCTGTCTTAACAGTGAACAAACGTTCTCTGTTTCTCCGCCTTCCAACTACAATTGGGGGATATCAGGTGGCAAAATAATCGGAGGACAGGGGTCAGACAGGATCCTTGTGAAGTGGGATGAGTATCCGGCGAATCCGAAGATTACCGCTACGGCGAATGGATCTTCCAACTCCTTGATACCGGACATGCAGTTTCTTCCCCCGGCCTCAATTTCAGGAGAGGCAAAGGTCTGCGATATAAATTCATATACTGACTACCGGGCCGGCGTATTCTCCGAGGATTTCACGTACCTGTGGAACATTGATGGACTTGAATTGGGCACGGCGTTTCCCTATTTCGAATGGACATCACCGGGAAGTAAAGTGATCACGCTGACTGTCACGGACACGGAGACGGGCTGCAAAAATTCAGACACTTTGGCCGTGGCAGTTTCAGAGCGTATTGACGTCAAGGTATATACTGAAAAACACAAATACAAAGTACAAAATGCCAGGCCATCTTACAAATATATTTGGGAACGATACCTCAATAACACCTGGTCAACAGTAGGAAACAAGGATACGTTCATTCCGCAATTTCCGGGCTATTACCGGCTCACCATTATCAATGAATATGAATGCTCCGCTTCTTACGATTTTTATGTGAACGAGATCATAACGAGCATTGAAAATGAAGCCGGAATTCTCCAATTGCTGCCCAACCCTGCCACGACTTCATTCAAGCTTGTTCATTTGCCTGCAACAGGTAAACCTGCCAACGTTTCGATATTTGACTTGTCCGGGCGAAGCGTTTTTACCACTTCAACTTCCGGTGATAGCATGGAAGTAGATTGCTCTTGGATGCATCCCGGAATTTACATCGTTGTAGTGGATGCAGGCGGGAAGGCAACCCATTCGAAACTTGTCATCGAATAGGGAACAGTCAAAAAGACGTGAGGGTCACCGTTTCCAGGCGGGGTCGCCGAAGCGGTAGAGAAACAGATGAAGGGGAAAAGCAGGCCGTGGAAAGTTCGGTTAATCAACAGCTTCAATCCGGAATGGAGAGATCTGACGGGGGACGTAAAGGATCTTTAGCGTTTGTACCGAGTCGCGGACCCTTTTACTTAGCGCTCTTCTCAATTTCGGAGGCACTGGCTTCGAAAGAGGTGCGCCGGGGGTTCACGTTAAACCATCGTTCCTCGGCGGGATCCTTCGCCGCCTACGCACGCGCCACTTCGGCTCTGGATTCGGGACGGTTTTTTCTATTGCGTGGAGAACCTATCCCGGATCGCGAACCCCGCGTGAGCGATGGTAGTGGAAAGCCCACAGCGACGGGTAGGAGGTGGGTGGGGCGAGGACTTGGAATATGAGCGCGACCCCCAAGCATGAGGGGGCACGCCCAAAAAAGGGTTCAAGTTTCAGGGATCGAGTTTCAAGTCTGGTGCACGTTCAAGGTTGAGACTTCGGGCTGAAAAGAATTTTGTAAATTATTACCAAGGATTCCTCCAGTCCTTTCAATGCGCCGTCGGCGAAATTTTCTGGGCGCTACTTCTGAGTTCATGAATCCCCCGTGGCCATTACAACTTATTCATTCATGGCTTTACCATCCCTAGCAGGGACCGCTCAATCTCCTCCCAACGGTCCTGCAAGTTCAGGGTTCTGAAACTCATGAGGTAATTATGCACGCGGTAGGTTTGCGTGATAGACTTCTCTACGGTGGGGTAAAGTAGAATCCCTTCAATTTCCTTGTTTTGGTCCTTCAAGGCCGCGGCGTTGCTCATGTAAGCAAAAAGCTGGTAAGAGTGGGCCGAGCGGAATTTTTCGCGGTCGTAACGTTTGACCATCGCTTCGCGGTAGTACTTGGCGTCGATGATGATTTTGCGGGTGGGACTGTCTAGTGAGATATCGGTTTTCATTTTCGGCAGATAGTCCAGTGAGGATTCTCCGATTGCCTCCGCGTGCCATTTGATGATCTCAACGGAAACGGTCCAGTGATTGGAGACATGGCGCCGATAAAAATTAAAGATGAACTTCTCAAAAAGTGCGGCCATCTGATCTTCGTCGCGGAAGAAGTCCCGGAAACTCCATGTTCCCTTCGATTGGTCGTAGAGAAGGTTGTCAAAGATTACCAGACAGATGTTGAGCAGGAATTTGTAGAAGCTGTTGTTCCGGTGCAGGATGACCTGTGAAAAGTGATGTCTTTGCAACCGGATATCACTCACGCCGTGAAACCGGTGGTAAAGAATGGCGATTTCATTGCGCACGCTGAGGTTCAAGCCTTCGTACTTGAGCAGGCGCGCCAGCGTAGCCTTCAATATCCGGTTGTGCAAGACATTGTGGCTGAACTCGTCGTACTCGCAACAGGTTCGGCCGCGAATTATGGTGGATCGTTTAAGGGTTTCGGATAGCTGCAGTTTTCCTTTGATCCCCGGATATTCATCCGTTTCGGCAATATAGTTTCGATCCAGTCCCTTCTTGAACAGATAGGCCAGCCCGTTGGCCAGTACCTTTGCAAAGAGGTTAGGCAAGTCGTGGAAAGCTTCGGCGTCAATGTTCACCAGATCGCGTTCCTCCAGCTTGTCCCACGCATAGCACAGCAGATGGTATATATTGCGTATGGGTATCTCTACCATGTGTTCAGCTTTCGGATG
>JAEZDW010000322.1 GCA_023417955.1 Bacteroidota bacterium | reverse complement strand
CGTTCATTCTATTCGGCGAGGACTATCTGAAGTTCCGGAATTTCATGAACATGGGCTGGTTCCTTTTTATCGAGGGTGCCGTAGTAAAGAACACCTGGGGTCAACAAAATATTGAATTCAAAATACGGAACATCGACCTTCTGAATGAGATTGGAACGAAACGGAGCAAGGGTGTGCAACTGCGCCTCAACGCCGCGGAGATCACGAGCGATTTTATTGGTCGGATTGAAGATGTCTGCCAGGAGTATGCTGGTAATACACCCCTTTTTGTCAAGGTTCGGGACGAAAAGGAAAACATAAACCTTGAACTGTTGTCCAGGCGCTTTCGCGTCAGCCCCGTAAACGACATGGTGAAGAAGATGAAGAAGGTGGGAGAAATTGAAGTTGAGGTTGTGCTCTGACACAATAAAAGCGAACGGGTTTTATCGCATTAAATGAACTAATACCCTTACCTTTGTGTTCGGATTACTAAAATATTCATATTAATTCTACTCCCATGGGAAAAGCAATTGAAATTAACGACGCTAACTTTGATCAGATCATCAATTCTGATAAACCTGTTCTCATTGATTTTTGGGCTGAATGGTGTGGTCCTTGTAAAATGATTGGTCCCGTGGTGGAGGAATTGGCCGGTGACTACGAAGGTAAGGCTGTAGTTGGAAAGCTGAACGTTGACGAAAATCCCGGAGTAACCGCCCGGTTTGGTGTGCGCAGCATCCCGACCCTGCTGGTATTCAAGGGAGGACAGGTAGTAGACAAGCAAATCGGTGCAGTTCCCAAGTCAGTGCTTGCACAAAAGCTTCAGGCTCAGGTAGTTTAATTAGAACTTGATCATTGGTCAGAAAATAAAAAGGGCATCCAAAAGGTGCCCTTTTTCGTTTGCCTTTGGTGGAAAGAAAAATTTTCCTGCCCGTGCAACCCGGGGTCCGGGGTTTGCATCTTAGTTTCGCGTAGCAACCTAAATGGCATTAAGAATTCTGCGGTTTACTGAAGGAGAACTTATCAACGGGTGTATGCGGGGTGATAAGAATGCCCAGCGTCAACTCTTTGAAATGTATTCGTCGAAAATGTACGGCGTATGTTACCGCTATGTGAAGGACGCCATGCACGCGGAAGACATCCTGGTTACGGGTTTTACCAAGATATTCGAGAAGATTTCGCAATTCAAAAGGGAAGGAAGTTTCGAAGGGTGGATAAGAAGGGTAATGGTAAACGAATCCCTCACTTATTTGCGCAAGAGTCGCGCGATGTCGATAGAGGTTGAACTGGAGTATGCCGACCGCCAACCTGATTACGACAATCTCTCGGATCATTTGGAAGCAGAAGACCTCCTTGCAATGATCGAGTCGCTGCCTCCGGGATACCGTCTTGTATTTAACATGTATGCGATCGATGGTTACTCGCACAAGGAAATCGCGGAACAACTTGGCATTAGTGAAAACACTTCGAAATCACAACTAAGTCGCGCACGTACACATCTGCAGAAGATACTTGCAGATCATGAAGAATCACTACAAAGCAAATTGAACGATGATGAAGGATCAGCAACCCGATAACCTTTTTCGCGGGAAACTCGCCGGATACCAAAGACCTGTTTCGGCAAATGCATGGGACCGGGTCGAATCTGCTATGGAACAGAAAACGTTTCCATGGCTGCGGGTAGCGGTTGCCGCGTCATTGATTCTGATATGCGGTGTAGCCGCAACGTTATGGCTTCATAACAATTCCAACACAGCGACCGTCGCGTCTAATGATCAACCGAAGATGAGTCAGCCAAAGAAAAACGACACACCTTTAATTCAGGAACCAGTTGAAGAAAAGAAAAGTGCGGCACCCGATTCGGTGGAAGCAGATCACACGCCTGAGACCCCGGTGACGAATAAGATAACATCGCCTTCACCAACAGAATTCAACAGGAAGAAAAACAACACCGACTCGCAGCTGCATCAAAAGAGAGTTGATGCCGTTGTTCATGAATCACCTGCACTCGCAGTTCGTGAGGAACAGGATAACAAAGGCGTCGTTGATGAAAATCCTGATCTTAACGAAGAAACACTCCGTACGAACGACGAACAACTTATTGCATCAAATGAAAAGGCACAGCCTGCCAGTGATACCAATGAAAGTGTAACGATTATTATCTCCGCTGAAGAAACACGCGCATATCTTACAAAAAATGTAAACACTGAAGCAACCCTGGAGGAAAAGAAAACATCTACGTTGAAAAAGGTGCTCAGGAAGGCATCGGAGCTTAAGAACAACGATCAGGATCCGATTGGTGATTTTAGGCAAATGAAGGACGAACTTCTTGCACTGAATTTCAAATCCAATAAACGTGGACAAAACAAATAAGAAATGAAAACGATTTTTTCAACATCATTGCTGATGATGATTGCAATGATGGGATATACGCAGACAGCAGATACAGTTAAGGTTTCATTGGGTCAAACGAGTAAAATCATTTTTACGATGGAAGACCCTGCCGACCTCGAGATTCTAAAACACTACAATTTCCAGAATCTGTTTGATGACATTTTGAAGAAACTCGAAGCCAAAAACCGTCAGGCGGGCGACACATTGGAAGTTGAGGAGACCGACGAAGAAGTTGTCGTTCAGGAAGAGGACCCACGCGATGATAATGATAGTGATTGGTCCGACGGCGACTCTGACGAAGACAGCAGCTACCGGAATGAGGATGACGATGATGACGACGATGATTGGGAATGGCATAGAGAACGCAGGTGGCGCCGGACAACTCAGTCATTCAATTTCGACTTCGGTCTGAACAATATTCTTGAAGACGGCGACTTTCCAGGTGACGCCGCACAGTACGCAGTGCGCCCCTGGGGTTCATGGTACGTCGGCCTTGCTTCCATTCAGCGCAGCAGAATTACCAAAAACTTCTTCGTAGAATGGGGCCTTGGCGTCAACTGGTACAACTTTAAATTTGAAGATGACAACACCCTGCTTGTAAAAAGCGACGACGGCGTGTCTTTCGAAGCCGATACCCGAGACGTTGACTTCATCAAAAGTAAATTGACTGCTTCGTACCTTCAGGCATCATTCATTCCCGTGCTTGATTTCAACGACAGGTTTACACGTAATCGTTTTTGGGACGGCGACAAGAGAGCGTTTCGAATAGGAGCCGGACCTTACGTGGCTTACCGGATTAGTAGCCACTCGAAACTGGTATACGACGACGGTGACAGGGAGCGGGAGAAAGATCGCGACAGGTACCATTTGAACAATCTGAGATACGGGGTCCGCGTGCAGGTTGGATATCGCTCTACAGATTTATTCTTCAATTACGATCTCAATGAACTCTTCTCCGAAGGGAAGGGCCCCAAGGTAAATGCGATAAGCTTCGGGTTGATCTTCTAACAATCCGCGCCATCGAAACAAACTAACGCAAGGAAGCTTCGGCCGGTGCCGGAGCTTTTTTATTTGCTTTCTCATGACGTTGGCGAAGGATTTTACGTTCACTCTTTTTCTACACAGTTTTGAGTGCTACTTTTAGGTGGATTGTAACAATTATCTTAGCTACATTGCAGATTATGGCAGAAGGCATTTCAAATTTATCGCGTAAGGAACAGGTAATCCGGAAGGCAGCGGAGCTCTTTAAGGATAAAGGATACGCCGCAGCTTCAATGCGTGACCTCGCCCAACTGCTTGGCATTGAGGCTGCGAGTTTGTATTCGCACATCAAATCCAAGGAAGAGATACTGAGAAGTCTCTGTTTTGACATGGCCGCCGAATTCCGTAAGTCACTGGAGGAAGTAGAAAGTCAGGATGTTGGCGCGAGTGAAAAGCTTAAGAAAGGTATCATCGGCCACATTCAGGTAATGGCCAAGGATCTTACCGCGTCCGCGGTTTTTATGAATGAGCACCGCCACCTGAGCCAGCCTTACCTTCGCGACTTTTTGTTGCTTCGAATCAACTATATTAATCGCTTCAAAAGCATCATTGAACAGGGTGTAAAATCAGGTGAATTTAAAAACACCATAGACACCAAGCTGGCGGTAATGACGCTCTTCTCATCATTAAACTGGATGCCGATGTGGTACGATCCGGGTTCGGCAATTGACCCCCAACAGTTGGGCTACCAGCTGGCTGACATGCTTGTTAACGGCTTGAAAAAAGTTTAGTCGGATTACCTAACAATCGTTTGGCGCAAACGTTTTAAAATCGTAACTAGCGGTTTGAATAGGCCCGGTATGCGCCGGTATAGTCTAATTCGCTATGTACGGAGGTGGAAACATTTTTGAAACTGTCAAGACTTCGGAACTCGAATCCGAAGATCCCATCAAACTTGCTGCGTTCGAGGCCAGGATCGCCAGGGGCGAAAAGATTGAGCCCGGCGACTGGATGCCAGCGTTGTATCGACGCCAGCTGATTCGAATGATCGAGCAACACGCTCACAGTGAGATTATCGGCGCCCTTCCCGAGGGAACATGGATTACAAGAGCTCCCGGCTTTCGAAGAAAGCTTGCTCTGATGGCAAAGGTTCAGGATGAGGTTGGCCACGCCCAACTGCTTTACAGTGCGGCAGAAACGCTCGGGAAAACGCGGGAGCAGATGATCGAAGATCTCATCAACGGAAAGTCCAAGTATTCAAATATCTTCAACTATCCCGCGTTCACATGGGCAGACTCCTGTTTTATATCGTGGTTGGTAGACGCGGGTGCAATCGTCAACCAGCTGGCTAACGCAAAGGGCAGCTATGGCCCGTATTGCCGCGCCCTTGAACGCATTTGTGCGGAAGAATCTTTTCACCTCAAATTCGGGCACCATTGCGTCATTTACCTCGCAACGGGGTCGCCAGTGCAACGCCAGATGTTTCAGGAAGCAATCAATCGCTGGTGGACACCGATGATGCACTTTTTTGGCCCGTCCGACAAAATCTCAGCGCATACAGAAATATTGATGCGTTGGAAAGTGAAGATGGCGAGCAACGATGAAGTGCGAAACCAGTTCCTTGACATGTATGTGCCGAAGATTTGGGAGTTAGGATTCACGATTCCTGATCCGGCCCTTCGCAAGAACGAAGACACCGGCAAATGGGAATACACTGAACCCGACTGGGAAGAATTTAAACGCGTTATTAGTGGTGACGGTCCGTGCAACAAGGAGAGGCTTGCAGTTCGGCGTATCGCAGAAGAACGTGGAAGATGGGTTCGGGAGGCCTTGAGGGCGTCGTCACTTCAATATGTGGCACCACTCGCCTGATCAGTTTAATCGCGTGAAAGGACCTGCAATTAACAGCAGTTCTTTCCAGATTGCATTTAGTGCATCAGCTGGCGAATTAAAGCAGCTCTTCAAATGGATCAGCGCGCTGCTGTCTTCCGGTAGTTCATTGTGGAGCCACTTAACGACATCGTCGGCAAGCATCAACAATTCGTTCGAGTGATACTTCGGGTAGTACCGCGAAAGTAAATCAAGAAGGAACAAAAGGTCGAAATACTTAACCATATGTGAACAACGCTTTGCTTTTTCAGGAGTTTCGGAAAATGCCCGGTTTTATATAAACGGATAAAAAGAAATACCAGTCAAAATTTATTATAAAGTTTGTGAAGTCCCTGGATCCCCGCGTAAACAGATTACCCTATTCAATTGATTCACCACCAATGCGTGCCAAGGCTCCTTTTGATCAATTTGGCACTTTTGAAGTATTTGTGCAACCTCGTGAAGGGAAACCGTTTCAGCATGAAGGTGCTGTTCACGCGCCTGATCTCGAACTTGCCTTTGTATTGGCGAAGGAAACATTCACCCGGCGGTTCACGTGCAAAAGCCTGTTTGTCGCTGAAACACGTACCGTTTTCGTTTCGGCAATGACTGAAGATAATAAATCGGTTTACGACTCAGTAGAAAGCGCGCCAAAAAATGCGGCCGGCGGAGAACCGTATGAGATCTTCCATTTAATGAAGCGTGGCAAACAGCACCAACATGCTGGTAGTGTCAACGCAAACAGCCACGACGATGCATTGCGACAAGCTTGCATTACACTCCGCCCTGGCGCAACTGTATATAACATCTGGGCTATACGTCGGGGTGATATCAGATTCACTACACCGGAAGAAAAAACGTTTTGGGATACGCTGCCGGATAAAAAATTCAGAGACGCGATTGCATACAAGGCGGGCGACAAGCTAAAAAACTTCCTGGAAAAACGTTAAGCTATGGATAACGAAAATGCTCTGAAGGAATTCCTTTACAAACTCGCCGACGATCAACTGATACTAGGTCACCGAAATTCTGAGTGGACCGGCTTTGGGCCGCTGCTAGAGGAAGATATTGCTTTCTCAAGCATGGCCCAGGACAAAATCGGCCATAGCCACGCCTTGTATCAGCTATTACACCAACTGGGCGAACCCGAGCCGGACACCGTTGCCTTCACGCGATCTGCTGAGCAATTTCGAAATTGTCAGTTTGTTGAACTTCCCAATGGAGAATACGACTTCAGCCTGATGCGCCATTTTCTTTATGATCACGCTGAAGCATTGCGGTTTAACCTTTTGCAGGAGTCTTCCGTTCAAGAACTTGCCAACCTTGCCAGAAAGATCAGCGGCGAACTGCGTTACCATACCTTACACGCAACAACCTGGGTGAAAAAACTCGGAACCGCTACAGAAGAGAGCATTTCCAGACTCCAAAAATCGTTAGAATATGCCCTGCCTTATGCGCTTGGTATGTTCGAAAAGACGACCCGGGAAAATGAAATTATTTACACAAGCATATTCCCCGGGGAGGATGTGCTACAGGCGAGTTGGATTGACAAAATTGAAAGTGTGCTAAAGGAGACGAAATTGATTATGCCCGACCTTCAGAACATCAAACCGGTTGCAGGCGGGCGCCTTGGCCGGCATACCGAACACCTACAACCGTTACTGGATGAAATGGGCGAAGTATTCCGGATCGACCCTGCAGCTGAATGGTAATACACCCCGAGATGAAAGCGACTATACAAGAACTTCGAACTATCGTTCACGAATACCAGATTCGCCTTAATGATCTCGGTGAAAACGGACTTGCATTCAGACGAAACCCCGCGAAGTGGAGTCGCAAGGAAGTCCTCGGGCATTTAATCGATTCTGCTCATAACAATTACAGGCGATTTGTTTGCGGCCAGTATGACGACCCTTCCGCGCGAATTGTTTACGATCAGGAATTTTGGGTGAAGGCGGTTGACTACCATTCGATGAATGGAGCAGTCATCGTGACCATGTGGGCTTACATGAATGAAGCTATTTGTCGGGTGCTAGAAAATATGCCCGAGGAAAACTACGGCAGGGTCTGCAACACGACCAAAACCGGACTTGAATTGCACAGCCTGGAATGGCTGGCGATCGATTACGTTAAACACCTCAAACATCACATGAATCAGATCTTTGAAAACGCATTTGATGTTTCTTATCCGTAAATCATGGATTACACGCCAGAAGGTATCTACAAACTCCTTGAGTCGGTAAAGGACCCCGAAATACCCGTTCTTTCACTGGTGGATTTGGGTATCATAAAAAACGTCGAAGTTGCGGGCAACAAAATATGCGTCACAATAACCCCCACCTTCGTCGGATGCCCTGCCCTCGACACCATGCGATCCGAAATTGAAACGACGCTTCGTGGGAATGGTTTTGAGAATGTTTCTGTCGAAGTAAGTTTTCACGAACCGTGGACAAGCGATTCACTCTCTGAAAAAGGTCGGATCGCTCTTAAGAATTACGGACTCGCTCCTCCCGTTAAAGGCGTAATGATCACCGACCTCGACATCCTGGAAAACGTGGAATGCCCTCGTTGCAGCGGTAGAAATACTGAACTGAGAAGCGCGTTCGGATCCACGTTATGCCGTTCCATTCACTATTGCCTTGACTGCCGCGAATCTTTCGAGCAGTTCAAACCACTATAGTGCGAAAAACCTTACATTCGACCGGAATCGGCAATTATACGCCTAACTTTTGCTTAATTGTGCCGTTTATCTGCCTGAACCCGAGCGCATGCGTATTATTTACACAACGACCGTACTTGCCTTATTAGCAACTGCTTTTTTGCAGTGTTCGTCGAGACAGGAACATTCGGATTCGTTCACAAAAGCAGACTCTGTCACCGATTTCTATTTACGAATGCAGGATACGCTGCACGTACAGTGGAATCTCATGATCACCGGCGACAACAAGAAAATTCAGGCAATGGACAACCTATTGCACGAACTCATGGTCACCAGTGCGGACTCCAGTCGATATCGTGCTTTCAATGACCGACTGACTCAGCTTTCACGCATGCGATACACGCCAAAGTCGATGTTCAACCCCGACGTGGTCCGCGAGTATGACTATGCCACGAGGTCTCTTATCGTTGAACTTGTCGCTGCTGCGGAATCGCGATCTGAATACACCTACAATGTAACTATGCAAAAACTTGTTGACGAAATACTGCTTTCTGATCAGCATGTAACCCAACTCCGTCAACAATACGACAGTGTAGCAAAATTATTTAACCGATTCCTGGAAAGGAATGGAAAAGTGCTGGTTGAGGCCAACCTTACCACCGATAAGAAGCCGCTTTTTGACGAATACTGATTAAGACCGCCTGACCAGAAATTCACTCCGTGAAAAAACGGATTTCAACCCTTCGGTTTGCTTTCCGAATTTCTTCCGTTTCACCCTCCACCAGTGGCATCGTTTTTCCAAAACCACGTGTAATAATCCTGCCTTTAGAAATTCCCCGGCTGATAAGGAACGCAGCAACGGATTCCGCCCTTCTCATCGACAAACGTTGGTTGTAATTCCCACTACCCACGTCATCCGTATGGCCGGAAATCTCAACATGCGTATCGCGGTTGCGTTGCATCACCCGTACAAGTTCATCCAGTTGGTCGAACGAACGTGACAGCAGTTTATGGCTGTTAAAATCAAAAAGAATATTGTCCAGAATATAGCGTTGTTCCAATCGCAAATCCTCAGGACGGAATGCAGCAATCGGTAAAACAGGGATAGCGGGATCATATTTCATTCTTACAACCACATCATCGATATAATAATAGGCGGCTTCGGTAAGCATATCCTGTTGATCTGCGCGATGTTTGATGTAGTAGGTGCGTGTACGGTCATCACCGTCGAAATTGCCAATTGTAACAAACCGTTCGCCTCCTTCGGCGCGGTACTCCCTTTGCGCTGTTTCCCATAATCCAGTACTGATCGTCAGGATTGAATCCGCTACCATGGAAAGCACCGGTTTAATTCTCCATGCCTGATCATCCCTTGAGGTAAGAGCAGAATCAGAAAGGTGGAGGCCAATGCGATCGCAGGCATAACGGGAGTACGAGGAAAGTCTAAAGCGAAAGGAAACGACGTATGTTGTGTCGCGAACCAACGGGGCCGACAGCGCACATTGGATATATTCGCGAAACTCCCTGATTCCAAGCCAGAGATAAATTCCAACGTAACCTCTTCCCTCATATGCTTCAGACACGCCTGCCCAGTTATACGGCACACCGCCTTCTCCGGATGCACAGGTGTTGTAGGAATCCGGGGTGCCATGGTTTGGCGAGTACCATGCATCCATCCGAAACTCAGACCTCGTTCTTGAGTAGCTTCCGGGACACTTCGGGTAATCTTCGAAGCCAGGATTCGGTACAAGATTCTGCGCAAACGAGTGTACGAAACAGAGAAGGAGAACAAATGACAACAACAAACGCATAAAAAAATAACTGCTTTTCGGAGCAGTTATTTTATCGCAGTCAGCGAATCTGTTATTTATAGTACGTGACTTCAACACGGAAACGGGGATCTATTGCGCCGAGTCGATCATAGGCAGAGCGTGACAATTTGATGATCAGTTTGTCGTTTACGCCCGTATCAGGCAACTTGCCCATTACGCGGACGAACACTTCGCGGTTGTTCATTTCATTCCTCACCTTAAGGATCGTACCGATTGGTGCGGCGCGGTGCATCGCAAGATATTTTCTATTGCCTTCCGTGCCTTCTATCAGTTCGGCAAGGCCGGTCTGGACGACTTCGTCGCTATTCTTCACCGATTCGGATATGCGTATCGTCTGGGTGTTGGTAGAAGCCGGAGTGGGGTCGGTGTTGCGTTGTACCGTCGTGACCGGTTCCTCTCGCGGGCGTTCCACAACGGGATTTGTTTGCTGTGTCGAAGGTGTCGTCACAGCGGCGACTTCGACCGGAGGCACTTTTGCATTGGCTGCGACCGCGATCACCTGACCGACCTTGAGTTCATCACTCTCCAACGAATTCCATGATTTGATCTGGCTAACAGTCAGACCATACTGTCTTGCAATTGAGAACAGTGTTTCTTTCGAAGCTACTGTATGGAGACCGGAAGCCGGAATTGGTCGCGCCGATTCTTCCGTATTTGGTTTGCTTACCTGCTGTTCTGTTCTTACTGCCGTCGCAGGCGCCTTACGGACGATGAGGTCCTGCCCTATCGAAAGCGAGTTGTCCGAAAGATTGTTCCATTTTCGGAGGTCATCAACGGTTACGCCATACGATCGCGAGATGGAATACATGGTTTCACCAGCAGCAACCTTGTGTATCGTGTTATTGGAAGCGGGCTTCAGGGAAACCTTCTTGTCGTAAGGAACTTTAAGTATCTGGCCGATTTCAAGATTCGCCGAGGCGCCGGGATTGCTTTTGAGAATGGATTCTACGGACGAACCGTACCTTCTCGAGATTGCGTATAAAGTTTCTTTCTCATCTACCTTGTGAATCACATACAGCTTACCATCGATCATCTCTGTACCAATGGAATCGGTTTCCGCCTGCGGATGAAAAAGCAGGGCCCCTGCGAACACTATTTCGTACATCATAGGATTGTGTAGCTTACTAATTCAGTCTTATTCTTAACAAAAAACAATACATCACCCAGGAGAAAAAATGTATCCGAGCCGATACCCTTGACC
>JAEZDW010000317.1 GCA_023417955.1 Bacteroidota bacterium | reverse complement strand
CATCAGGGTAACCTCCACCGCGATATGCGGTTCCGATCTTCACATATACAACGGCATGATTCCTCAACCGCGATCGATGGTCCTCGGTCATGAATTCATGGGCATCGTCGAAGAAGTTGGTAGCGGTATCACCAATTTGCAGAAAGGCGATCGCATCGTTGTGCCCTTCCCTATTGCCTGTGGTAACTGTCGCTTCTGCCAGATGGATCTTCCGACTCACTGCGAAAATTCAAATGAGATGTACGGCCCCGAAGGTGAAGTGCTCAAGGCAAAAGGCATCGGCGCCGCGCTCTTCGGATACACCGACCTGTATGGTGGTTATGACGGTGGGCAGGCTGAATATGTACGCGTTCCCTATGCCGACTACAGTCCCCGAAAGGTGCCCGATAACCTTACCGACGAGCAGGTGCTTTTCCTTACGGACATATTCCCGACAGGGTGGGCTTCGATAGACTGGGCAGAGCTTAAGGGTGGCGAAACTGTCGCAGTCTTTGGATGTGGTCCGGTTGGTATTATGGCCATGAAAGCTGCATGGCTTAAGGGTGCAGGACGCGTTATTGGGATTGACATTGTGCCCTATCGCCTGGAGAAAGCGCGTACTGCTGCAGGCGCCGAAGTGATTGACGCCAGTTCGGTCGATCCTGCCGAAGTCATTCGCGAAATGACCGGAGGCTACGGTGCTGATGTTTGTGTCGACGCCGTCGGGATGGAAGCCGACCGGTCAACGATGGAGAAAGCAATGAACGTCATCCACATGCAAAAAGGTTCGATGAAAACACTCGAGAAATGCCTGGATTCCGTCCGCCGTGGCGGTACTGTAACCGTCGTTGGTGTTTACGGTTCAATGTACGACAACTTTCCGCTGTACAAATGGTTTGACAAAGGTATCAAACTCATGGGTGGTCAGGCATGGGTGCAACGTTACATCGACGATCTGCTTGGTCTTGTACGCGACGGGAAGGTGGTACTCGACGATATTATTACGCACAAGGTGCCGCTGAGTGAAGCGCCGAAAATGTATGACATCTTTTCGAAAAAGAAAGACAACTGCGTGAAGGTTGTTCTAAAACCATTTGCATAATCAGAAAGGAGCCGCAGCAATGCGGCTCTCTTTTTTTGTGCTCACCCCGGCGAAAGCATTTTGGAATTGGTAGTGGATAGCATCGGGAATCGGTTAATTTTGCGAAAAATTTCCCGACATGCAGGCAATTGGTTTTTACCTGACATATCCGTTCATCTGGCTCATAGCACAGTTACCGTTTCCGTTACTGTACGCATTGTCGGATTTCGGGTATTACATCCTGCGGCTTATCGGCTATCGGAGAAAGGTGATTTTCACTAACCTTAGAAACGCATTTCCTGAAAAATCCGAATCAGAAATCCGGCGTATTGCAAATGATTTTCGCCGGCACCTGTGCGACCTTCTTCTGGAGACTCTGAGAATGAAGAATCTTACAGAAGCAGAGGTGTACAAAAGGATCGTCATAAAGGGAAGTCAGGTACTGGAAGAACTCCGGAAACAGAACAGAAGCATTATTCTGGTGTTACCGCACTACGCCAACTGGGAATGGGCTGCGCCTGCATTTAATCTGCAATTGCCTTACCAGTTACTTGTGGTTTATAAAGCGCTGTCGAATCCCTGGTTTGATAAGATGATGCGAAACATCCGTGCACGCCACGGTATACTTATCACACCGACAAAGAGTGTTCTGCGCGACATCGTGGCCACGCGTGACCAAACCGTTGCAATAGCGCTGGTTGCAGACCAGGCTGCTTCGAAAAAGGACGCGTATTGGACTACTTTTCTGAACCAGGATACCGCCGTGTTCACGGGCCCGGAAAAGATCGCGAAGAAATTCGATTTCCCTGTGGTACAAATGACGATTCTGAAAGTCAAACGAGGGTATTACACCCTGGAATGTGAACTGCTCTTCGAGCATCCGCGCAATACCGCCGATGGCGAAATCACAGAGACGTTTACACGAAAATTTGAGGAACAGATTCGCAGAGACCCGACTTTCTGGCTGTGGTCACATAAGCGCTGGAAGCACAAGCGCCCCGCATCCTCCGCTTCAAATAACTGATATACCTTCGCACATGCCACACTGGTGGCACGGTTAAGCGCAGGATGCTAACCTTGCGAAAATTGGTTATATTCCCTTGTCACCAGGGCACTCGTCCGAGCCCTCGATGAATTTCTTCTCAAACCATGAGGAAGATCATTATATCGCTGTGACACCATCGCTAATATTAGTTGATGGTTCATTCCGGTATGGCTGGTTTTCGGATCAACCAGACTTCATTCTACACTAAACGCAATACTCATGACAAATGTAAACCTAAGTCAGGCGCAGAAAACGGGCTTGGTCCTGCTTCGCCTGCTGATCGGGTGGCACTTTCTGTACGAAGGTGTCATCAAGCTATACAACCCATCCTGGACAGCCAAGGGATACCTGTTAAGTGCTGAATTTCTGAAGCCTGTATTTGTCTTTCTCGCCGGCGACGGACTTATCGGGATTGTTGACGCTCTCAACATTGGTCTTTTGATCATCGTGGGCGTGATGTTGATGGCGGGAGTAAAAACAAGCTGTGCAGCCATTGGAGGAATGTTGCTTCTGGCGTTGTATTACCTCGCACACCCGCCCTTTACGGGCATCACACAGGGGCCTGCCGAAGGAAGCTACTGGATCGTGAACAAAAACCTGATTGAGCTCGCTGCACTATACATACTCTATCAGTTTCCGACATCTACGTCATTCGGACTTGAAGCGCTGCTCCGGAAATCAAAAATTGAAATCGCCTGATAATCAATCAAAGAAGCAACTACTATGGATAAACAAGACAGCATATTCGGAAAATGGTCAAGAAGAGACCTTCTGAAGGGACTTGGCAGTCTGCCTTTGATTGGCGGAGTCTGGTACGCCGGAGCAAAAGTTACCGGCAACGCAAAACGCGAAAAGAACTTCCTGCTTGAAACACTGAACATAAAAGCATCGCCTCCGCCCCCGTCCGGCCCAATGAGCGGTAAGCCAATCCGCCTCGGCATAATCGGTTTCGGGATTCGCGGAGAGCAACTTTGCCGCGCACTGGGTTTCGCTACAACGGAGTGGCTGGATGAAATGAAGGCCAACGCAGAAAAAAACCCGAATGACAGCAGGTTGAAAGATTTCCTTGCACAGGAAAACCTGAACATCCAGTTGACTGGCGTCTGCGACATCTTTGACGCTCGCGCAGAAAAAGCAGTGCGTTCCTTCAGCCGCGACGGCAACAAGGTTAAGCGCTACACATCCCACAAGGAAATGGTGAACAGTGGGGAAGTTGATGCAGTCGTAATTGCCACACCCGACCACTGGCACGCTCCTATGGCTATGGACGCACTGAACGCCGGGGTTAACGTGTATGTGGAGAAACCGATGACGCACAACATCAGTGAAACGTACGCATTACGTGACGTCGTAAAGGCGAATCCCAAACTCGTGTTCGCCGTCGGCCATCAGCACCGACAAACACAAAGTTTCCTCACCGCGCAGGATGTGATTGCAAAAAACATCCTCGGTCATATTTCGCTCATCGAAACAAACACAAACCGCAACGACGACAACGGGGCCTGGCAATATGACATTCATCCCGATGCATCGCCGTCGACTATTGATTGGAAAGCGTTTCTTGGCAGTGCTCCGGAAACGCCGTTTAATCTGGAGCACTTCTTCAGATGGAGAAAGTGGTGGGCATATGGGTCCGGCCTTTCCGGCGACCTCCTCACCCACGACTACGACCGTGTGAACTGTATTCTGAAAATGGGTATCCCGGCAAGCGTAACGGCTTCAGGGGGCATATACACGCATCGCGACGGGCGCAATGTTCCCGACGTATTACAGGTGAATATGGAGTTTCCAGACTTCACGACTGGTTCCAGTCAGGAAGCCGGCAAAGAACGCGGTATGACCTTCGTTTACAGTGCGACACTTGGTAACCAGTTCGATCGCGGAACGATATTCATGGGGCACGACGGCAGTATGGAACTTGGCAACAACCTTACCGTTTACGCTGATCCACGTTCAACGAAACATAGCCAGTTAATCAAAGACGGCAAAATCGATCCGTACGTACCGGTTTATCAGTACGACCCTGCTGCCAACGGTACTGATGCTGTCACCTCAGCGACTGCGAAATACTTTGCAAACAAAGGGTTGTTGTGGACCTATCGTGACGGTAAGCGCGTTGACTCAACATTCCTGCACCTGCGGGAGTGGTTGAGTTGTATTCGCAACGGCGGCAAACCGAGTTGTGGTATTCAGG
>JAEZDW010000309.1 GCA_023417955.1 Bacteroidota bacterium | reverse complement strand
ATTCAGCAACAGACAAGGTGCTGTGATTCCGCTTACCTTCAGTGACGTTGTTAACGTGGGATCGGCTGAAAAACCATTGTATTTTACCGAAAAACACGTTAGGGAGGCGTCCCTGTTTGTTGTGATTTACTACGATCACGCTGGTGCACTCATCCGCCGCGAAGTGTACGAACAGGATGAATATGACCGCATTTACTGCGATGATTAGCCCAATTATACATTTCTTGTTGTCCTGATAGAAAAACCCTTGCGGGACAATTTTCAAAAAGGTTATCTTTCTGCCAAAATCCGCGGTGAAGCAGTTCGTTTCATCACAGTGATTCTTACCTATGAAATACTTCCTCACTCTGTTACTCATTTCCCTTTCTTTTATCGGGCGCGCACAGTCCAGCCCGACCGTTGATCGGCCACGACTTGTAGTTGGAATTATCGTCGACCAGATTCGGCAGGAGTATTTGTTCCGGTATTATGACAAGTACGGACAGAATGGTTTCAAACGCATGATGGGCGAAGGCTTCATGCTAAGGAACGCTCACTACAATTACGCTCCAACCTACACCGGGCCGGGCCACGCATCTGTGTACACCGGGACGACGCCGGCAATACATGGAATCATAGGGAACGACTTCTACGATAAGAATCTCAAAAAGATGGTGAATTGTGTAGGAGACCCGGCACAGGCTGGCGTTGGCGCGACTTCACAAGGGGAGGTGTCGCCATTCAGAATGTTGACGACGACTATCACCGATGAGCTCGAACTCTTCACTAACAGAAAAGCGAAAGTCATTGGCCTGTCGATCAAAGATCGCGGTGCAGTTCTTCCCGCAGGTCACATGGCCGATGGTGCATATTGGTTGAATCGGCAGACAGGAAGGTTCATGACAAGCACTTTTTACGCGAAAGAATTACCTGAATGGGTGAAGCAGTTCAACAACAAGAATCTCGCCGGTATCTATCTTTCGCAAGAATGGAAACCGCTGCTGCCGATTGAACAATACACTGAAAGCGGCCCGGATATATCACCATATGAACGGAAACTTCAGGGCAAAGACAAGGCTACGTTCCCGTATAACCTGAGCGCCATGCGCAAATCGGACAAGGATTTCGATTTGTTGGTATACACGCCCTTTGGTAATGATCTCGTGACGGAATTTGCGAAAGCTGCGATAGCTGGTGAGGGCCTCGGCAAGGATGCGATCACGGATTTCCTTTGCATTTCGTATTCGTCAACGGATGCGTTGGGACACCAGATGGGGCCGCGGTCTGTTGAGCTGGAGGATATGTACTTGCGCCTTGACAAAAATATTGCTGACCTGCTGACGAAACTCGATCAGGAGGTAGGCAAGGGCAATTACGTCGTATTCTTAACTGCTGATCACGCAGTTGGAGAAGTTCCTCAATATCTCACGGACAACAAGGTTCCCTCAGGATATTTCCGCCATAGTAATGCCGAAGTTGGTTTGAAAGAATTTCTCGATTCATATTTTCCGGGAAAGGAATTGATTGCCAACATCAGCAACGATCAGATATTTCTAAATCAGGAAGCGTTTCAGGGTGCTCCCAAAATGCAGGGGCTGGATTACTTCATCGTTTCTGAACTAATTGGCAAATACCTGATGACACTCGATGGTGTCTCTAATTATTATACCGAGGCTGTGATTCGCCAGGCACGCTATGATGAAGGTGGGGTAAAGGGAATGATAACCCGTGGCTTTCATCCCAAACGGAGCGGTGACGTGGCCTTTGTACTCGAACCAGGCTGGACTGGCGGAAGCAGTATACAAGGCACCACGCACGGTTCGCCCTGGGCCTACGACACACATGTTCCTATACTGTTTTTCGGAAAGGGCGTGAAAAAAGGGTCGACTACCCGCAAACATTCAATCACCGATATTGCTCCTACACTCTCGATGTTGCTGAACATACCAATGCCAAGCGGTGCAACGGGAGAACCGGTTTCGGAAATGTTTGAGTAATACGAAGGCGCCAAAGTCAAATGACGTTATCGAAGGTATCCCGCCTTCAGGAAGAGAGGGAAGCGAATTCCCAGGTATTTTTCATCAGGCCATAGCGCCTTTATCGTATTGGAAAATGCAGGCACGGGATTGACTTTCTTTGCTTTGATAAACGCCTGGGTTGCTGACCAGCTTTCGAGATAGCCCTCAAGTTGTTGCCGCGTCCAGTCGACTTCAATTGCAAATTCGGGATGATCCATTACCCCGAAAGGAAAGCCGATGTCGGCGTAAGCGTTTTCTACGAGCCGCCTGCGTTCATCCCAGTAGGGCCCGACTACGCGCTCATAAAAGTCGTGAATATGTGGATCGATGACTGGGTCGACAACAATGTGACCATAGCCCCACGCGGCAAAAAGAGCGCCTGGCTTAGCGACGCGAGCAACTTCCCGGAAGAATGTCTCAAAGTTAAACCAGTGCAACGCCTGGCCTACAGTAATCAGATCAAAGGATGATTCCGGAAATGCTGTAGCTTCCGCTGGTTGTATTTCGTATCTGACATTTGGTATCTGAACAGCGTGTTGAATTTGCTGTTCACTTATGTCGGTTGCATACACGACTTCGAATTCGCGGGCAAGTCGCTGAGCAACCTGGCCATTTCCTGTTGCGCAATCCCAGGCGCAGGAGCGTCCTTCAACACGAGACAGCAAAAATGAGTACAGGGCTTCAGGATACGTCGGTCTGAAAGCCGCATAGATTTTTGAATGCCCCGAAAAAAGATCTTTCTTTTCCATAAATCATCAACTTCGGTGCAAAGGTGATTTTGGAAGACTATGCTTTCCGAATGTCAATAGCGAGTTCCCTGAGTTGATCTGTCGATATGGTCGAGGGCGAATCAATCATAACATCGCGGCCCGCATTGTTTTTTGGGAAGGCAATGAAATCACGGATGGAGTCCGAACCTCCGAACACAGCGCATAGCCTGTCGAATCCGAATGCAATTCCACCGTGCGGAGGAGCACCGTACTCAAATGCTTCCATCAGGAAGCCGAATTGTTTGCGTGCTTCTTCTTCGGTGAAACCCAGATGACTGAACATCATCTGCTGGGTTGCCCTGTCATGTATCCTGATAGAACCTCCGCCAACTTCGGTGCCATTGATGACCATATCGTATGCGTTGGCCCGAACCCTGCCGGGATCGGTATCAAGAAGTTTGATGTCTTCCGGTTTTGGCGATGTGAACGGGTGGTGCATCGCGTGATAGCGCTTGTTTTCCTCATCCCACTCGAGCAGTGGAAAATCGAGTACCCACAGTGCAGCAAATTTCTGACGGTCGCGAAGCCCAAGTTTTTCCCCCATAAGCAGGCGGAGTTCATTGAGTTGTTTTCGTGTGCTTTCAACCTCGCCGGCCATGATGAGCACGAGATCCCCGGGACGGGCTTCAGATCGTTCCAGCCACTGGCGGATGTCGTCGTTGCTGTAAAATTTATCAACCGATGACTTAATTGATCCGTCGGCTTTATATTGAACATACACAAGACCTTTGGCACCAATCTGGGGGCGCTTTACGAAGTCAGTAAGTTCATCCAGCTGCTTGCGGGAATAATCGGCGCATCCTTTCGCGCAAATACCAACGACAAGGCCAGCAGCTTCAAATACAGGGAAGTTCTTGCCTTTCGTCAGTTCAGTTATCTCACAAAACTCCATACCGAAACGGGTGTCGGGTTTGTCAGAGCCAAAACGTTTCATCGCCTCATCATACTTCATGCGAGGTACTTCGGGCAGTTCAATTCCTTTAACGGTTTTGAACAAGTGGCGAATCAACCCTTCGAACATATTCAGGATATCCTCCTGAGTAATGAATGCCATTTCACAGTCGATCTGTGTGAATTCAGGTTGACGATCTGCACGCAGGTCCTCATCGCGGAAACACTTCACGATTTGATAGTATCGGTCGAAACCGGAAACCATGAGTAACTGCTTGAATGTTTGGGGCGATTGTGGCAGTGCATAGAACTCGCCATGATGGATCCTTGACGGTACCACGAAGTCGCGTGCCCCTTCGGGTGTCGATTTGATCAGCACGGGCGTTTCTACCTCAATGAACCGTTGGCTGTCGAGGTACGTGCGGGTTTGCTGCGCCATCTTATGCCGGAGTACAAGGTTTTCGCGCACGGGATTTCGGCGCAAATCCAGATACCTGTATTTCATTCGAAGTTCGTCGCCGCCGTCGGATTCATCTTCAATAGTGAACGGCGGGACTTTCGCGGTATTCAGC
>JAEZDW010000248.1 GCA_023417955.1 Bacteroidota bacterium | reverse complement strand
CCGCCCCAACGGTCCTCATATACGTAGCGCAGCGCGAGTGACGCGGGCAGCTTTGATGACCTGCTAAAATCCCACTTGCTGAAAACCGAAATGCGATCCTGCAGCGTGACGTCGGTAAAATTGTCTTTGTTGATGTCGAGTATATTGCCGTATTTGAAATAGTTGATTCCCAAAAGCCCTGAGATGGCACCGGCTCGCATGCTTGCAGACAGGTCAGCATTGAATTCGCCAACGGACGTTGCTGAAATGTCGGTGCGGAATGCGGGTGACGACGCGGGGTCTTTTGTGATGATGTTGATGAGGCCGCCAACGGCTTCCGATCCGTAAAGCGTTGATGCCGGTCCTTTGACTACTTCAATACGCTTAACCATACTGTTGGGAATTCCCGACAACCCGTACACGGTGGCGAGACTGCTTACTATGGGCATTCCGTCGATCAGCAGCATGGTGTACGGGCCTTCCATTCCGTTTATATGAATGTCACCCGTATTGCAGACACTGCAGTTAAGTTGAGGTTGGACGCCGTTGACCATACCGAGTGCTTCGAAAATGCTCGGCGTTGGATTCTTCTGGAACAATGCAGGTGAGTATATTTCAACCGGGATTGGGGAATTCATGCGCGTCACTTCCTTCATTGTGCCTGATACGACCACCACTTCTTCGAGTGCTTTTGAATCGGGAGCCAGGTAGAATGTGTGAGACTGACGATCGCGCGTAACGGTTACGGTATCGGTCTGATACCCCACGTAAGACAGGATAAGCCGAACATTGGTTGAGCTTTCGGTATCAATCGAGAACCTGCCATTTATATCAGTGGTTGTGCCGTTACCAGTCCCGGCAACCCGGACGTTGCAATAGGGCAGAGGCTGACGTGTTTCGGCATCGCGGACGCTGCCTTGTATAACGGGCTGGGACAACGCAGCCAACGGCACCGAAAGCGCGACTATGAGATAATATGTCCGGTGCAGTTTCATGGTTATCATTTGAGTGAGGTAACGATGGTGTTTATGTTGGCATTGAACATTCCGATATAGGTCCCGGCCCCTGATTCCGGAGAGCCAAGCGCGTCCGAATACAGGCTTCCGCCGATCACAACATCACAGCCTTTTTTGCTGCAGCCTTCGATGATTGCGCGTATGGATCGCTCCGAGACAGAGGTTTCAACAAAAATGGCTTTGATCCTTCGCTTTATGATGTAGTCAACCAGCGTGGTCACATCTTTGAGTCCGAATTCCGCGATTGTAGAGATACCCTGCAGTCCGCGTACTTCAATTCCATAGGCGTCGCCAAAATAGCCAAATGCGTCATGAGCTGTAATCAGAACGCGTTGCGATTCGGGGATGGAGAGAATCGCTGCCCTCACCGCTCTGTCGAGTGAATCGAGACTACGTTGGTACTTTCTGTAATTGCGTTCGTAATACATTGCATTCACTGAATCAGCTTTCTGCAGCTCTCGTTTGACGGTAGCAGCGACATGTTGCCAAAGTGAAACATCAAACCAGATATGCGGATCGTGTGCAAGTACACCAGTGCCCACTTTTCTAAGCAGGTATTCGGGAATGTCACGCGTTACTGCAACGACGTTTTTCGACGAGCCGGTCTTTTCAAACACACTGCCCATTTTTCCTTCGAGGTGAAGTCCATTGTAAAACAGGATATCGGCAGCGGATATCTTCCTTACGTCGCCGTGACTTGCTTTGTAAAGGTGTGGATCGACACCGGGACCCATAAGGGCAACTACTTCGACTGCTGTATCACCTATATTGCGAACAACGTCGGCTATAAGTCCGGTTGTCGTTACAACGCTAAGCTTACTATTATTTCGCGCAGAAGGTGGTTCGCATGATAAGAGTGTGCCTGTCAGTGCAATGGTTATCAATATGTATTTCACCTTCCTTATCATACTACTCGTTGACCATCAGGTTTTCTGCTGCGTCGCGGGAAACGAATACTTTCTTTTTGCCGTCAAGCATGATTTCCAGTGAACCATCAAATTCGATTTTCTCCAGTACGGTAACGGCTGCGCCGATGTACACTCCGATTTTGCTCAGGTACTGCAGAAAAGAAGGTGAGCCGTTTGTCACGGATCGGATATACGCTTTGCGTTTTGGTTCGACTTGCGACAACGGTATGTATTTCAACTCCTGGATTTTCCCGTTCTTATCAGGGATAGGGTGCCCGTGCGGATCCACCGAAGGATGTCCGAGGAATGAGTCGAGTTTTTCAATCAGCAGGTTGGATTGAATGTGTTCAAGTTGCTCAGCGACTTCATGTACTTCATCCCAGCTGAAGTTCAGCTTTTCAACGAGGAATGTTTCCCACAGCCTGTGTTTTCTAACCACCATCAATGCAGCCGACTTCCCTTGTCGGGTGATCTTCACACCATAGTATCGCTCGTAGGAGATCAGGTTCTTATTCGAAAGCTTCTTTACCATGTCGGTCACGGAAGCAGCCTTTGTGTTGAGGGTTTCGGCTATCGCATTGGTGAGGACGGCTTTGCTGCCGCCTTCGGACAGTCGGTAGATGGCTTTGAGGTAGTTTTCTTCTGTAAAGCTGAGCATCATCTTTAGTTTACGCTTTACAAAAATAAAAGTTTAGGTGGGTCTAAAAATTTAATTAGGCAAAAAAAATTATATAATTAGGCTAAGCGAACAGCGAAAGGAGCTTCTTTTCCTCGTTTTCCCACAGGATTGAGCTGTCCGCGGATGAATTGTGCCGGCGTGTCAATGCTGCCAGGATTGTGGGCACATCGGGGTTGGCAGGGTCAAATATGACCGGCGTGGTGTATTTGTTCAACAGTTTAACCCACGGCTTATGGTCTACCGTCAGGATCGACAAGCCACCGGCCAGGTACTCGAAAATCTTTGTGGGGCGCGAATTGCAGGTGGCGGGTGTAATTGAATAGGCGATGATTCCAGCATCGGATTCACCAATGAGCTGTACGATCTTGTCGTGTGGTACAAGGTGGTCTCCGCCGACAATTGTAACAAAAGGCAGGGCACGTGTCGCCGCTATCAACCTTTCATACGTTTGCGCAAGAGAACAATACCCGGCTATCGCAAGCCGGATTCGCGGGTCGGCGACATGAAGACGTTTCGCGAGATCGATTGCTGAAAACACACCAGTACCTTCGTTCAACGTTCCGGAAAACAGCAATCGGATTTCGTTGTCGTTTTGGCGCGTCCTGACGATGCGTCGCGATTTGTTTTCAACAACCACTTCCTTTCCGCGCATGAACCTCAGTTCATCGCGATAGCTTTCCTCTGCGAGCAGGAATGTGTTGATGAAGGGACTGCAAATCAATTCTTTAAGGCGGACATACGCGGCAACGAACGGACGCAGTAGTAAGGGGAACGCGTTCGTGTAAAGGATGTTACGTGCATAGTTTTCCTGTACGTCGTAAACCAGGCGTGCCCCCTCGGTAAGGTTGACTATCAACGCCTGCGCGAGCAGTTCATGCGTTGTTATGACGAGTGTTGAAGGATGCAGCTGACGTATCTTCCTGAGAATCCGCCAGGGCATTAGCAGGCGTTTAATGCTAATGCGTGAAAAGTGTTCGACAGGGTGGAGCACCACAGCCGACGGTTGGGCTGGTGCTTGTGAAGTCGGATAGCCGATCACATGAACTTCGGCAATCGCAGCCAGGCTTTGCGCGAGTTTTTCGAACATGCGTGCATCATCCACAGGTTTCAGGACCGAAGCGATGACTATTCTCCTTTTTTTTCTTTCTTGCATGCCGAATTGCGGGACGCTCAATCCGAAAGTTAAATTATTCGCGGAGACTTTGGGCAGCCCCACGAAATGAAGGACTAATTGATACACTAAACACTTATGACGGATCTGAAAGACAAAATCGAAAAAATCTGGAATGAACGTTCACTTCTTCAGGAGGCTGCCTCGCAGGAAACGATTCGCGCTGTAATTGAGAAACTGGACAAAGGCGAACTCAGGGTTGCCGAACCGGTTGCCGACGGCTGGCAGGTAAATGAGTGGGTAAAGAAGGCGGTCATTTTGTACTTTCCGATCCAGCAGATGGAAACCATTGAAGTGGGTCCTTTTGAGTTCCATGACAAGATAAAGCTGAAGAACAATTACAAGGCCCTCGGCGTGAGGGTTGTGCCGCATGCTATTGCCCGTTACGGTTCCTATCTGAGCAAAGGGGTGATCATGATGCCGTCGTACGTGAACATAGGGGCGTATGTGGATGAAGGCACGATGGTAGACACCTGGGCGACGGTCGGCAGTTGTGCGCAAATCGGAAAGAATGTCCACCTGAGTGGCGGGGTCGGAATCGGCGGCGTACTCGAACCCGTGCAGGCGGCACCGGTCATTATTGAAGACAACGTGTTTGTTGGCTCCCGCTGCATTGTCGTTGAAGGCGTGCGCGTTGGCCGCGAAGCCGTTCTTGGTGCGAATGTTGTGCTGACAGCAAGTTCACGGGTTATCGATGTCACCGGATCTGAACCCAAAGAGTACAAGGGCTATGTTCCGGAACGATCCGTTGTCATTCCTGGTTCTTACCCCAAGAAGTTCCCCGCAGGCGAATACCACGTACCTTGTGCCCTGATTATCGGCACACGGAAGGAAAGCACAGACAAGAAGACATCACTGAATGATGCATTGAGAGACAACAGTGTCTCGGTCTGAGACCTTTGATTCGCCGTTATTTTGTTTTCCGCGGCACTGAATCCTGCCGATTGGGAGAATTTCTTACTCGCCAAATCGTTCCTTTTGGAGTGGCACAGCGTTTGAATTCATCAAGCGATAATATTCCCAAACGGCAGATTTTGTAAATTTGAAGTGCTGTTATGAAGAAGTCTCTTTACGGTCTGATTCTTATTCCAATATTGTTCGGGTTCTCACAGGAATTGCGCGAGCTCTTTCCTGCGGTTCGCAATGACAGCTTTCAGCGTGGAGAGGTGATCAATTTCAAGATGACGTATGGATTCTTCACAGTGGGCAAGGGCAGCGCGCGCATCCACCCTGAATATCACAAGGTAAATGACCGGTATTGTTTTAAGGTCGACGTGACCGGCAAAACCGTCGGCATGGTCGACTGGGTTGCTGACGTCGACGACAAATGGGGTGCATATATCGACACTGCCGCACTCGTTCCACACCAGTTCTATCGCATGATCCGTGAAGGACGCTATCGCAAAGACGAATGGACCAACTTCGATCATGAAGCCGGCAAGATAGAAGTGCAGACCATTGGCAAGGACGGCAAAATGCGTGAACCGCAGTATTTCGAGGCGCCGCCGAATGTGCGCGACATGATAGGAGGCTTTCTCTACCTTAGAATCATGGATTTCTCCAAAGTCAAAGTGAACGATACGATTGCCGTAAGCGGCTTCTTCGAAGATGAGTTTTACAAGTTCCAGATCATCTACCGGGGGAAGGACACGGTGAAACTAAAGATCGGCAAGGTTCGCGCACTCGTATTTGAACCGGTGATGCCGAAGAACAAACTCTTTGATGGCGAGAATTCGGTACGCGCATATTTTTCCGACGACAGAAATCGCATCCCGCTGAAGATTGATGCCAAAATGTTTATCGGATCCGCCGGTGTGGAACTTACCAGCTATTCGGGACTAAAACATCCGCTCAATAAGGTGAAGTGAGTTCAGGCGACGCGTTTCACGAGCTCAATAAATTTCTCGCGCGAGACAGGCTTCACAACGTACTCTACTACATCGGGCATGCTCTCAGCCCGTCGGATATCACCAGGATCGATTGACGAGCTTACCATGTAAATGGAAATCTCTTTCGAAAGATTGGGTTTCAGACCGGAATAATCTTCAAGGAACATCCAGCCATCTACGACCGGCATGTTGATATCGAGTAGAATGCAGTCGGGGAGGCTTTCCCGGCTGGACGCATTGTCGGCGAGATACTTTAACGCTTCCTCACCATTCTCAAACTGCAGGATCTTGTCCGTCAGATTAAGCGTGCGGATCGTTCTTGATGCGGTGAACTGAAAAATCTTGTCGTCATCCACCAGGGCCACTATCGGTTCTCGTAGGCTCATGAACTTGCTGACTGATTAAAGGTAATGAAAAAAGTCGTACCTTCTCCTTCACGACTCGTCAGGGTAATGTCACCGCCCATCGCTTCAATCTGATTCCTGATCATAAACAGTCCGATTCCCCGGCTTTCCGGATGCTTGTGAAATGTCTTGCGAAGTTTGAAGATATGTTCACCATACCTTTTCAGATTTATGCCGGCCCCGTTGTCGGCCACTGAAAGCAGGATTTGGTCCTGGCGCTTTTCTGTACTTAGACGTATTACAGGTTTCCTGTCGGGGTGTGTATACTTAAGCGCGTTGCTTAGAAGATTGAGTAAGATACTTTCCAGATAAATATTCGGATACATGATTTCGGGAGCGGAACTGAATTCAGTAATGATCTCAGCTTTTGCCTCTGCAATCTTTGCGTTGAGCATATTTCTTACGTGTTGGAAAACTTCTTCGAAACGAAGCAACTGCCGCTCAATCTTTGTA
>JAEZDW010000038.1 GCA_023417955.1 Bacteroidota bacterium | reverse complement strand
GCAGTAAAGGATTGAAGATTCGAAAATACGGTGCTGCATCGCAACCGGATCCGGCAGCCCATTGCCATCCGCCATTGTTTGAGGCGAGCTCGTAGTCGAGCAGATGTTGCGCAAAATATGCTTCGCCCCAACGCCAGTCGATCAGGAGGTGCCTGGTTAGGAAACTGGCCGTTACCATGCGGACTCGGTTGTGCATAAAACCAGTAGCATTTAATTCGCGCATTCCTGCATCAACCAGTGGATACCCTGTTGCTCCTTCACACCAGCGTCTGAATTCGTTCTCATCATTTCGCCACCTGATATTATCATATGCCGGTTTGAAAGCATTGTGTTCAACATGGGGGAAATGCAAGAGTATCGCACTGTAGAACTCCCGCCATATCAATTCGTTGAGCCAGGTTTCATTGGTCTTCAACGCAATGGCTACCAGTTTTCGGATACTCATAGTTCCGAAGCGAAGGTGTACGCCGATTCGGCTCGTGCCCCGTACGGCCGGGAAGTCCCTCGTTTGATCATATTTTCTGATTATTGATATTGGAATTTTCCGTTCGGGGAATGTGTCATTCTGTGATGTAAATCCGATTTTACTTAACTCCGGCACTGGCAGGGGGGCGATTTTGCAAAGCGAACGGAAATACGCCTCGCAAGGATAAGATTTCACAAAGAACGTATTCAACTGCTTTTTCCACTGCCTGCTGTACGGAGTAAAAACTGTGTACGGTGTTCCGTCATGCTTGACTACCTCGTTCTTCTCAAAAATGAGATGATCTTTGTAGGAATGAAAGCTGATCCCGTTCTTGGCCAGTTCACGTGCAACGTTTTGATCACGATTCAATGCGTAGGGCTCATAGTCTCTGTTTGTGTAAACGTTCCGTGGTCGCAATTCCCGAAAAATATCGATTGGGTCGCCATACAGGATCAGTAGCGTGGAATTGTGTTGATGCAGACGATCATGAACTTCACGGAGAGCACTATGAATAAATCCAACACGCCGATCATGCTTGTCTTCCAATGTACCCAGAATGTTGGTGTCAAAAATAAAAAGGGGAAGTACACGCTTGTTCTCGCGCAATGCGTAGTAAAGCGCGGCGTTGTCGCTTATTCTCAGATCGCGACGCATCCAGAAAATCGTCACATCAGACGTGATCAGGTTTTTTGTAAGGTCTCGATTGAATAGCAACGGGGAGCGTTTCCGGTTCAAACGACCTGATCGAGTTCAGCGTGTTCGAGAATCAGCTTGAACCAGTACGTAAAGTTTTCAGGATGTTCACGTACCTCTTTCCTAAGATCGTCGAGCGAAACATATCTCCATCCTTCGACTTCAATTGCGTTTACCTGGGGTTCACCGTCAAACGTTCCGACAAATACGTGATCCAGTTCGTGCTCAATCAGATTCTTGTCGAGCGGTGCCCGGTAAATAAACTTGTACGCGAATGTTGTGTCTGTTTGGATTCCCATTTCCTCCCTGAGACGACGCTTTGTTGCGGCTTCTATTGTTTCACCTGGCATGGGGTGACTACAGCAGGCGTTTGTCCAGAGCCCGCCGCTGTGGTATTTATCTTTAGCTCGCTTTTGAATCAACATGTCACCGCTGCTGTTGAAAATCAAAACAGAAAAAGCGCGATGGAGGATGCCTTTAACATGGGCTTCAAGTTTATCCATACTACCGACAATATTGTCCAGCTCATCCACTAGTATAACCTGATCCATCAGATAAGATTCAGTTGGTGTTTAAAATAAGAATACGCGAGCAACTGTGCTTTGTGCGGATTCGCGATACGGATCCGCGCTTTCAAGACTTTATGCGATGGTGTATTCCTTATTTTCTTAAAGAGCGCAAGATAATAGACGTACGCGACATAAACACCGAGCCGCGCGCAGCGTGGAAGTTGTTTAATTCCGACATAGCCATGTTCAAAATCGTCCTGGATACTTTTTTCAATTGCCGCCTTGGTTTCATCATTGAATTGACTCATATCAACCCCGGGAAAGTATAATCGTCCCATGCCGACAAAATCAGCGTTAAGGTCCCGGAGAAAGTTTATTTTTTGAAACGCCGCACCGAGGCGCATCGCATAGGGTTTCAGTTTTTCATAAAGCGATCTGTTGTTTTTACAAAACACGGCTAGGCACATAAGACCAACAACCTCGGCAGACCCCAGAACGTAATCCCGGAAACTTTCTTCGTCGTGCGTTTGCAAATGCAAGTCCATCTCCATGCTTTTTAGAAACCGGTCAATGAGTGCATGGTCGATGTTATAACAGTTCACAGCTGTCTGAAAAGAATGCAGAATCGGGTTGAGACTTATTCCATCCGCAATCGCAGTGAATGTATCCGTGCGAAAGCGCTGCAGCAACTCTGGTTTGTTGTAGTCGTGGAATGTGTCGACGATTTCATCTGCGAAGCGAACAAAGCCATAGATTGCGAAAATAGGATCCTGAATCCCGGGATCAAGACAGCGAATTCCAAGCGAAAATGAGGTGCTGTACGCCCTGGTCGTGAGGCGGCTGCAACGGATCGATACGTGATCAAAAAGCTCCTTCATGCAAATCGGTTTAGATTTTAGATTTCTTTCGTAGAACTTCACGAGCGACAACTTCACCGGAAATGATCGAAGGCGGCACTCCCGGACCAGGCACAGTAAGTTGGCCTGTATAAAACAGATTGGGAACCTTTTTGTTTTGGATCGAAGGTTTGAGGTTAGCGGTTTGTCTTAATGTATTGGCAAGTCCATAAGCGTTGCCTCTGAATGCATTGTAGTCGTTGACAAAATCGCGATGAGCGTAGCTGCGTTTGTAAATGATATGATCTCTGATATTTTCTCCGGTGTGTGCTTCCAGACGCGCCATAACGTGTTCAAAGTAGCGTTCCCGGATTTCGCTCGTGTCTTCGAGCCCGGGAGCAATCGGAATAAGGATAAAGATGTTTTCCATACCGGGAGGCGCAACTGTGTCATCGGTTTTTGAGGGACACGATATATAAAACTGCGGCGCAGTCGGCCACTGCGGGGTATCATAAATTTCGCTTGCATGAAGTTTGAAATCCTGATCGAAGAACAACGTGTGATGGAGTAGCCCGCTAACCTTTTTGTTAATCCCCAGATAGAAGATAAGACTCGATGGCGCCAACGTCCGGGTGGCCCAATAGTTGGCGGTGTACCTCCGGTGCGTTTCGGGCAAGAGATTCTGCTCTACGTGATGATAATCCGCTCCGGCAACAATATAATCGAAGGGTTCGAACGTGCCATTAACGACAAGCCCCTTTGCCTGGCGATGATTCAATTCAATTTCCTGTACGGTGCTGTTAAATCGGAAAGTAACGCCGAGTGATTCGGCAAGTGTAACCATTCCATGGATTACCTGGTTCATTCCGCCGCGAGGATACCAAGTGCCCAATGCCATGTCGGCGTAGTTCATCAGGCTGTATAGCGCTGGGGTACGTTCAGGAGTCGAACCCAGGAAAAGAACGGGAAACTCCAGCAACTGCACGAGCCGCGAATCGCTGAAAAATTTTCGAACATAAGACGAAAGAGATTGGAAAACGTGTAGTCTTAGGACGCCTTTGAGCAGACGCGCGTCAATAAGTTCGGTGATGGAAAGCCCGGGTTTATAAACGAGGTCGTGTATTCCTATGTCGTATTTGAATTTACTCTCTTCCAGAAAGGTTTCGAGCTTCTGACCACTCCCCGGTTCTATGTGTTCAAAAAGTTGTTTTAGTGCGTCGACGCCTGCAGGGACGTCAAGTATTTCATTACCGCTGAATATGATTCGATAGGAGGGATCAAGCCGTTCAAGGGAATAGTAGTCAGATGGTTTCTTTCCGAAGGCCGCGAAGAATTTTTCAAAAACGTCTGGCATCCAGTACCAGCTTGGTCCCATGTCGAATGTAAACCCGGAGGACGTAAATGAACGTGCGCGACCACCGGGTGAATCATTCTTTTCGAGTACCGTGACGTCATTCCCTTCACGCGCCAGAAAGCACGCGGCAGATAACCCGGCGAAGCCGGAACCGATGACAACAATCCGCGTCATTTCCTCTCCATTACTGACGGAAGTTAATTATAACCATGCAATTTCTTTTGGATTTCTTTCCGTGCATGGAAGATCCGGTTCTTTACAGTGCCGATCGGCAATCCGAGGTGCTCTGCAATTTCATGGTACTTGTATCCGGTGGCGTGCATCCTAAACGGAATTATGAATTCCTCTTTTATGCTATTCATGTTTCGCCAGATTTCCCGGAACTCCATGCTCTCCTGTGGTCGTTGGAAGGTATGCATCTCCTCCACGTTCAAATGATAGAGGTCATCTGACGTGTCATTGCTTGTTTTCGACCGTTGCTGCTGCCTGTACTTATTGATGTACGTGTTCCGCATGATGGTGAAAAGCCACGCCTTGAGGTTGGTGTCCTCGCGAAATTTATCGCGGTTAGTTAGCGCCTTAAGCATGGTGTCCTGGACAAGATCCAGCGACTCATCGCGGTCGCGGGTGAACCGTCGGGTGAACGTTCTGAGCGTTCCTTGCATGCCGGCCACCTGGTGAGTGAATTCCAACGCTGTCATTCTTATGTCTAATAAAGCGTAATAAATATTAAACAAATATATATGTTCAAACGAATATATTTGATAATTGTTTAATTAAGTTTTAAAAACTTTAGACAAATATGGTGCCCGATAACCCTAAAAGGGCGGCATTGGTCGCAAATCCGCTATTTCTCAAAGAATTGCAGAATCTCGCCGGCGTGGCAAAAGGTCTGGATGTTACGGAGTTTGGAACCGTTAAACTTTTGGACCTGCTGGCCCGAGATCAGGATAAGGGGGGCGCTGAAGTCGCGGCTAAGTAGTTCAAAATAGTCCTCGACTGGAATTGCCGTGGAAGTAGTAATAGACGAAATAAGAAAATCGGGATTATGAACATTGACAACACTCACAAGATCGCCGTGAGGTACATTCTGTCCGAGGTAATACGTCCGAAGGGAGGACTTCCGTGCGAGGTAGTGAAAGAAAAGTAAACCTATCTCGTGCATTTCTCCTTCGGGAAGAAACAGAACTGCCTTTTTTGAGTCTTTGGGAGGAATGGGGAGGCTATCAATTGCGACAATCAATTTTTGCCGAATCAGATTGGAAATGAAATGCTCGTGCGCCGGCGAAATATTTTGCGTTTGCCAGAGGATACCAATCTTTTCCAGGAATGGGTACACTACCGTGGTTAAGGCTTTTTCAAAGCCGTGACGGAGGATTAGTGTATTGAGAATTTTCTCAAATGCCTCTTCCTCCATGTCGATCATCGCGACAACCAACTGGTCGATGTGTATTGCGGCGTCGTTTCTCGTTTCGCTTAGCTCAAGTACTTTTTGATTGAGTTGCTCAGTGGTCATGTCAGCAATTCGTGAGATTTTCACTCCGTTGCTGTTGAGCAGAGACACGTTGATGATCTTCTTGAGGTCATCGTCAGAATAGAAGCGGATATTTGTCGCCGTACGTGCAGGCGCAATAATGCCATGGCGCTTTTCCCAGATGCGGATCGTATGGGCTTTGATGCCGCTTAGTTGTTCCAGTTCTTTTATGGAATACTTTCCCATTGCAGGTTAATTGATATGTAAACAGCGCGTTGTCATTCCATAAACACGGCGGCATCCGAATTGTTTTGAGTCAAAAATCTAAACAGATGAAAATTCTGAAACAAAAACCTTTTTAGCGAAGGTAGAATGACGGGTTTTCTGGATATTTCCGGAACCGGCTAATACAATATCCATTGAAAGGAGCACTGAAAGCGGGAGAAGACTGGTTTGCCTCTAATGGCTGGACTCCGTTTCCATTTCAGGTGGAGGCGTGGAAGGCATATTTGTCCGGACAAAGCGGAATTGTAAATGCGCCTACCGGAAGCGGGAAGACCTATTCCCTCCTGATGCCCATCGTGCTCGAATTTATTCGCGATCTTCCCAACTATCAGAAAGCAAAAAACAACGGACTTCGGGCCATATGGATTACGCCGATCCGCGCGCTTTCCAAAGAAATTGAATACTCTGCGCAACGACTGGTTCAGGATATGAAACTTCCCTGGAAGGTTGGTGTGCGTTCAGGCGATACCTCGGTTAAGGAACGCGCCCGCCAAAAGGAAAAGCCGCCGGAGATACTGATTACAACACCAGAGAGTCTGCACTTACTTCTTGCACAAAAAGGTTATGCGGATTTTTTTAAAGAGCTCCGTGTGGTTGTGGCCGACGAATGGCACGAATTGCTTGGTTCGAAGCGCGGCGTGCAGGTAGAGCTATCGTTGTCA
>JAEZDW010000180.1 GCA_023417955.1 Bacteroidota bacterium | reverse complement strand
CTCTTCACGCAGGATGTATGGCATGATACTCCACGTGGCGAACGCTGCGACCTCGCCGCGGAATTCCTCATGTTTATTGATCGTCTCGAGTACAGTATGATTCGGGTTGATGACCGGATCGTTTTTACGCACCCGTCGGTCCGCGAAGCCTACAAACATTTCAGCATACCCGGCGTATGAATAAAGACTTAGATTTGCCAGCTTCATTCGATTGCCATATTTGCGGTTGCCATACAACTGACCTTTCGCACCAACAACATTCCACATAAATGGCATAAGCTTCTGCCTGCGCAGTTCCGGCCTCTCATGCCAGAAGCGATGTACACTTGAATCATTTACATACCTGTCATTGAACAGGATGTTGGGATCAGCACCACAAAAAAGTTCCCGCCAGCGATAACCATCGAGCGTAACGATTACCACATTGCGCGTTTTTAATTCCTGTGCAGTAATTGTGAGCGAATTGAAAAAGAGAAATAACAATAGCCACCGAATCATGGAGGGCATTAAATAAATAGTAATGCCACTGCGCGTTCAGAAAGTCCTTTTGGGATAGCTAGGCCTTCTTTACCTGACTGCGCACACGTTGCACCAGGTCAACCGTTGTCGCTATGCGGGATGCGAGCGCTTTCCAGTCTTTTGTTTCAAGTAACTGTTTGGGGAACAGATGGCTGCCCATTCCAACGCAGCGTGCACCCGCCTTAAACCATGAAGTCAGGCTTTCCTCCGTTGGCTCGACGCCGCCCGTGATCATCAGATTGACGTCAGGAACAACGGGTAGTACCGATGATACCAATCCCGGACCGAGTACGGAACCGGGAAATATTTTGATTAACTCCGCACCAAGTTGTTTCGCGGTGATGATTTCAGTTGGTGTGGCACATCCGGGAATCCAGGGAATCCTGTTGCGACTGCATACTGCAGCCATTTCCGGGTTCATCATCGGAGAAATAATAAAAGGTGCGCCTGCATCAATAAATACCTGCGTTGTTGCAGGATCCATAACCGTGCCGATGCCGAGTATCATTCCTGGCAGTTCCTTCGTTCGTTTCACTAATATGGAAAACACCTCGAGTGAATTCGCTTTCCGGTTGGTCATCTCAAAAACGCGAATACCAGCGTCGTAGGCGCTGCGAATGATTTCGAACATCTCATCGGCGCTGTCGTGCGTAAAGAGAGGAACTACACCGGTCAGGTCGATTTGTGAAAGTATGTTATCAGCAGAAGTTCGGGTCATAATTAGCGGAGTAATTTTCCGATGTGTTTACCGGCCACAATGTTATCTATTTCATCGATCGATACCACGTTTACATCACCTTCAACGGTATGTTTAAGCGCACCGGATGCCGTTGCAAATGTGATAATATGCGTTGGGTCGCCGCCTTTGAGGGTAGCGTAAACGAAGCCCGCCATGAAAGCATCCCCCGCGCCTACGCGATCGACAATCGGATTGATATCATACACCGGGGATGTGAAAAGCTGTTTCCCGTTCCACAACACGCCTTTAAGTTTGTTATGCGATGCACTTATCGTCTCACGTTCCGTTGTGATAATCGTGCGTACACTGGGAAATTTTGCCGTTGTCTTCTTGCACGCGTCTTCAAATGAATCGGCCTTAATACCCGCGCAGTTTTCAAGATCGGTAACACCGGCAACCACAACATCACAATGTTCAATCAGTTCTGGCATAATCTCCAGGGGAGTCTTGCCATACTGCCACAGATTTCTGCGATAGTTAATATCACCGGACACTGTCAGTCCCTTTTTGCGGGCGGTTACTACCGCATCCCGGCATGCGCGTGCAGCGTTCGCCGAAATTGCCGGCGTAATACCTGACCAATGGAACCAGGTCGCGCCTTCAAGAATAGCGTCCCAGTCATACGCATCAGCTGAGCAGTTGGCAAACACAGAGTCGAAACGATCGTAAATGATCTTGGGTGAACGGATAGACGCACCGTGTTCAAGGAAGTAGACGCCGAGGCGGCCATCTTCAAAAACGATGCGCGACGTATCGACACCATATTGTTTCAGGCTTGATGCTGCCGCCTTTCCGAGGTCGTGATCCGGCAATGCCGTGACATGACATGCACCAATACCCCATAGAGAAAGAGCTGATGCAATATTTGCTTCCGACCCGGCGTACAGCACATCAAATTGTTGCGTCTGAAGAAATCTGCCCTGATCGGGGCATGACAGGCGCATCATGATTTCACCCAGGGTGACGATCTTTCCGTTCATCAGAAGTTGAAGTATCTTTTTGCGTTGTGATAACAAATCGCTTCGATGAACTCGCCGATGCTGTTCAGATCATCGGGAAGCTCGCCATTGCGAATGTCATTTCCCCACAAATTACACAATACGCGGCGGAAATATTCATGGCGCGGGAAAGAAAGGAAACTTCTCGAATCGGTTACCATCCCAACGAAGCGAGAGAGCAGACCCATATTCGAAAGGGCGTTCATTTGTTTTTCCATTCCATCCTTCTGATCAAGGAACCACCAACCGCTGCCGAACTGGATTTTGCCAGGCGTTGATCCGTCACAGAAGTTGCCGATCATTGTGGCAAACACTTCGTTGTCAGCCGGATTGTTGTTGTAGATGATTGTCTTTGCAAGTTGATCGGTGCTGTCGAGTTTATCGAGAAAGCGAGACATCATCACCGGTTGTGAGAAATCGCCAATTGAATCGAATCCGGTATCGGGGCCGAGCTGCTTCAACAGTCTCGCGTTGTTATTTCGCAACGCGCCGAGGTGAAATTGCTGCGCCCACCCTTTCGCGTGGTACATACGACCGACGTGAAGCAGGACGGCACACTTATATTGGTTCAGTTCAGCCTGCGATAATGTTTTACCGTCTTTGAGTTTCCGGAACAAACCATCTGCAGCCTGCTCGGCATCAACATCGAAGTAGAGATGCTCAAGTCCGTGATCGGAAGCACGGCAGCCCATGCTCGCGAAGAAATCCACGCGATTTTGTAATGCCTGCAGCAGCTCATCAAACGTATTGATTGTAGTTCCCGCGCTTGCTGCAAGTTTATCCAGGTAGTCCAAATATGCTTTTCCTCCTTCCGCGGCAAATGCTTTGTCGGGACGGAAGGTCGGGAACATCCTAATGGCGGGGTTCGTAGCGGCATATGCCTTGTGATACTCAAGCGTGTCTGCAGGATCATCAGTCGTGCATACCACCTCGACTTTCATTTTTGCAAGGAGGCCTTGGACATGAAAGCCAGGTTGCTGCAGCAGAGACGAACACGTCTCATAAATTTCGTCAGCTGTATTCTTGTTCAGGAGTATCTCAACGCCAAAGTAGTTCTTTAGTTCCAGGTGCGTCCAGTGATATAGCGGATTGCGCATCGTGTAGGGGACGGTCTCAGCCCATTTACGGAATTTTTCTTCCGGCGCGGCGTCACCAGTGCAGTAGCGCTCAGGCACACCGTTGATACGCATGGCACGCCACTTGTAGTGATCGCCCTCAAGCCAGATTTCGGTAAGGTTTTCGAAACGTCTGTTCGTTGCAATGTCTTTTGGGGAAAGGTGATTGTGATAATCAAGGATTCCCATTGGTGCAGCAAATTGCTCGTAAAGGATTTGCGCATACTCTGTTTCAAGCAGAAAAGACGGATCCAGAAAAGCCTTCGATGTTTGTATCATATTCCTTAGTTATCGATAAACGTTCGTTGAATTCCTAATTCAAGCCCGCGAAGTTCCGCGAGGCCACGCAACCTTCCGATAGCAGAGTATCCGGGGTTGGTTTTCTTTTTCAAGTCGTCAAGCATCTGGTGACCATGATCCGGACGAAACGGAATCTGGTCCTCGCGGGTCCGTTGCAGCGACACCAGTTCCTTCATCACAGCATACATATCAACATCACCGTCGAGGTGACTTGCTTCAAAAAAGTTTCCTTCTTCGTCACGAGTCGTACTCCGCAGGTGAACGAAGTTGATGCGTTGTCCGAGCCGGCGCACCATTCCCGGCAGATCGTTATCCGATCGTACGCCAAATGATCCTGTGCAAAAGCAAAGTCCGTTGTTGGGTGAATCGTATTTATTCAGGAACTGGACGGCATCTGCTTCGGTGCTCAGGACGCGGGGCAAACCTAATATGGGATATGGAGGATCATCGGGGTGTATGGCGAGTTTTACACCGCATTCATCGGCGACGGGTCCGATACTCGCAACGAATTCATACAGATGCTTGCGTAATCTTTGATCGTCGATACTATCGTATTCGGCAAGTGCCTGTCGGAACTCATCAAGGGTGTAGCCTTCTTCCGCCCCGGGCAGTCCCGCGAGGATGTTTTTCTGTAATTGCGACAGCGCTTCGTCGTTTGCATCCTTAAGGAAACGCTGCGCCCTATCGAGTGTACTCTTATCATATTCGCGCTCCGCACCTGCCCTTTTCAGGATGAACGCATCAAAAGCGACGAATGCAACTTTGTCGAAGCGCAATGCTTTCGAACCATCTTCCACTTCAAAAGCAAGATCTGTACGCGTCCAGTCGAGCACCGGCATGAAGTTGTAACAAATCGTTGTGACTCCGCATTCAGCGAGGTTGCGAATGGTTTGCTTATAGTTCGCAACATATTTTTCAAAACCCGGCTTCTGACGTTTGATGTCTTCATGTACAGGAACACTTTCAACGACAGACCATCTCAGTCCCGCTGCTTCGATCACCGTTTTCCGTTTCACAATTTCGTCGACGGACCATACTTCACCATTGGGGATATGATGAAGTGCAGTTACAACACCGGTTGCACCAGCCTGGCGAATATCACTCAGCCGCACCGGGTCCGACGGTCCGAACCATCTCCAAGTCTGCTCCAGATATTTTTCTTTGTGACTGGCCATCTCAATTGTTGTTGAAATTATCCGGAGTTGTCACACGCCGCAGTAAACATTAAACCCGCCGTCAACCGGAATAGTTACCCCGGTCACGAATCGTGATGCATCGGAACAGAGCCACAGCAGGGTTCCGATTAATTCGTCAGGTTCTCCGAACCGCGCGAATGGTGTATTGCGAATAACATCGGCCCCGCGTTCAGTATAGCTACCGTCGGGATTCGTAAGCAGCGACCTGTTTTGCTCCGTCACAAAAAAGCCGGGTGCGATACCGTTGACACGGACACCTTCACCAAACTTGCGTGCCAGTTCAATTGCGAGCCATCCTGTGAAGTTTACGATTCCCGATTTTGCAGCACCATAGCCCACCACGCGTGTTATCGGACGGAACGACGCCATGCTGGCGATATTCACGATCACGCCTTTGCCGCGTTTTGTCATGTCGTCGCAAAAAATCTTGGTGGGCAGCACTGTTCCTGTAAGGTTGAGATCAACAACCTGCGCGAACGCATTCATATCGAGGTCAAAGAAACTTTGTTGTGGCATGATCACTGCCCCCGACATGTTTCCGCCAGCAGAGTTGACAAGAATGTCTATTGAATTATAAGCCGCAAGAATTGTTTCTTTCGCCTGAAGCAGTTGCTTCTCATCGAGCACGTCTGCCTGAACGAAGAGGGCTTCCTGGCCGGCGCCGCGAAGTTCATTCTGAAGGCGCTCACCGTTTGTCTTGTTGCGGCCAATGATAACGACACGGGCACCTGCCTGTGCGAGTCCACGCGCCATTTCGCCGCCGAGGATACCGGTACCACCAGTGATCACCGCTGTTTTACCTGCGACGTCGAAGAGTTTTTTTACGTCCATATTCGTCTTAGCATTTTATTGGCACATGACTTCACGCGCCTTTCTCAATTGTTTCAGCGCACGACCCATTTGGGCCTCGACTGTTTTTATACTGATTTGAAGTTCGTCGGCAATCTCCCGGTACTTTTTTCCGGCGTCGCGGCTTAGCTCAAATATGAGGCGACATTGCCGGGGCAGCGTGCGCACGCATTGATCGAAATGTAATTCGAGTTCGGCATGCTCCACCGCATCATGCAGCGTGTGATTTTCTGCAGGTAAATGTTCAGCAGACTCAAGTTCGCACCAGGCCCTTCTTTCAGCGCTGCGAAGATAATCGAAAGCGCGATTACGAACGGCCGTGTAAAGATATGATTTTGTCGAAATGACACTTATTCGGCAGCGATTCTTCCAAATCGTAC
>JAEZDW010000160.1 GCA_023417955.1 Bacteroidota bacterium | reverse complement strand
TGAGTTGTTTGAATAGAATGCTGTTACTTGGTCTGTTACCGTCGAATACACGGAATGGCACATGAAACTCAATTTCCTCCTTATTCATGCCGGCTCTCGCAAGTTCTGCTTCAACTTCCTCAGCAGTTTTTCCGTGCATAAGCGCTTCTGTCTGCGCAAAGAAATTTGAAAGCAGTTTATCGTGATGATCACCAGCCGGATTATGTGACAATGCAGGAGCAAGGAAGTCGCAGGGAATCAACTTCGTGCCTTGATGAATCAGTTGGTAGAAAGCGTGTTGTCCATTCGTACCAGGCTCACCCCAGATGACCGGACCCGTCTGATAGGTTACCGGGTTGCCGTTACGATCAACAGACTTTCCATTGCTTTCCATATTTCCCTGCTGGAAGTATGCTGCGAAACGATGCATATACTGGTCATAGGGAAGAATGGCTTCAGTTGCGGCGCCAAAAAAATTGTTGTACCAGATTCCGATCAACGCCAGGACTACTGGTATATTTTTCTCAAAGGGTTCATCCTGGAAATGGCGATCCATCGCGTGTGCACCTTCGAGCAGCTGGGTGAAATTGTCAAATCCGATTGTGCACGCAATAGACAATCCTATCGCAGACCACAATGAGTAGCGTCCGCCGACCCAGTCCCAGAATACAAACATGTTTTCGGCCGCGATACCAAAATCAGTAACAGCCTTTTCATTCGTCGAGACCGCGACAAAGTGCCTGGCGACTTCGCCATTGCCCCCGGTTTTTTCCAGGAACCATTTGCGTGCAGTCTCAGCGTTGGTCATCGTCTCCTGTGTAGTGAACGTCTTGGATGCAATGATAAACAACGTTGTTTCCGGATCGAGATGACGAACCGTTTCTGCGAGGTGGGTACCGTCGACGTTTGAAACAAAGTGGGGCCTGACGCCTTGCCAGTAGGGGCGAAGTGCCTCAGTCACCATATACGGCCCCAGATCGGACCCACCTATACCAATGTTGACAATATCCGTTATGCGTTTTCCTGAATACCCTTTCCACGTGCCGTCAATGACTTTCCGGGAAAAAGCCTCCATCTTTCCAAGCACTTCATTCACAGCCGGCATAACGTCTTCGCCATCCGCCAGGATTGGCGTATTGGATCTGTTTCTCAATGCTACGTGAAGCACCTGCCTGTTCTCAGTGCGATTTATTTTGACGCCTCGGAACATGGCGTCAATCGCGTCCTTTAACTCCACATCATGCGCCAGGTTGAACAGCTCCTTCATAACTTCAGCATTCACCAGGTTTTTCGAGTAGTCCACAAGGATATCCTCGAACCGGAGGTGAAAGTGCTCAAACCGGTCCGGGTCTTCCTCGAAAAGTTCACGCAGATGCGTAGCCTGGAGCGTGAGAAAAAGCATTTCGAGTTTTCCCCAGCTCGGCATGGTGGTGGGATTATGAGTAGGTAGCATATGCAGATAGTTGTGTTGCGGTGCGAAGATAGTTCTTATCAAATTAGCTCAAAATCGGCCGTCATTTTTTGAAATAAATTGGTTACCTTTCATTTTTGCATTGGGATCAACAAGCCCGTATTTGCCCTAACCCTGCAGCTCTCTATGACAAAGGCCGGAGTAATCCTTTTTCTCACCTTATGCCTCGCTTCTGAATTTGTCAACGCACAGCGCATTTTCTGGTCGGAATCGTGGAACGGCCGGATACGAGTCGGAACACTAGGGCAATCTTCGATTACCGCGCCTTCGGATTTCGTCACCGGACTTTCGGATCCGAGAACTGTTGAAGTTGATCAGATAAACAATAGGTTGTATTACAGCAATTTCGGTAGCGAAGACATCCGGACCTCAAACCTAACTACCGGTGCCTTCATCGCTGATGTGATTACAACGGGTGCGATGGCTGGTTTTCCTGACTTTGTTTATTCTGAAAACGGAGGGGGTATCTACGCAACCGGCTCTGAGGAAGTCGAAGGATTATGGTACATTCCATGGAACAATAACGATACCGGAAACCAGTTTCCACTAAATCTCGGTTCCCACACCGATGATATTTTTAGTTCCGTGGTGGTCGATGATGGTAATGAGTATGTATATGTTGCGGGTTCCTATGACAATACAATCTATCGAACAGGATTAAGCGGCGGAACCATGACACCTATGGTTACGCTTTCGTCGATTCAGGATATCGCTTATGATCGGTTTAACAATCACCTGTACATTGTTAACTATGGAACGCAGTACGAATTGTATCGGTTTGATCTTGACGGCGGTGGCCAGACGCTTCTGTTCACGCTGGGTACACAGGATATACAATGCGTTCAGGTGTACCCCCAGGTTGGCAAGGTGTACTTCTCCCGTTATAACGCCGGCATTTTTTCCGTCAACATGGATGGAACTGGCCCGCCGGTAACGGAGATCGCTCTCTCCGGGGTCGGTGATATATTCTTCGATATTGCAGAAGACCTCACCCCACCGGTGCTCCTGACATTGAATCCTGCTAACAACGCAATCGACGTGTTAACCACGACATCGCTGGTCGTGACTTTTGATGAGAATATCAAAG